>NZ_CANRLT010000005.1 GCF_947631555.1 uncultured Mailhella sp.
GCGCTCGCCGTGGTGCTGGTCTTCGGCGGCCTGATTTTCTTTCATGAACTCGGACACTTCCTTGCCTTCCGCTGCTTCGGGGTGGGCGTCATCACCTTTTCCATCGGCATGGGGCCCAAACTCTGGGGCATCAAGCGCGGCAAGACCGAGTACCGCATCGCCTGGCTGCCCTTCGGCGGCTACGTTTCAGGCGTCGGTGAATACAGCGATGAGGTGGAAACTCTGGGCTTCACCCAGGAAGAGGCCGTGAACAACCGCCCGGCGTGGCAGCGCCTGCTTATCGCCTTCGCCGGGCCTTTCATGAACCTACTCATCGCCTGGCTCATCTACTGGGGGCTGACCGCCGTCATGGGCATGGCCGTGCCCCTGCCGCAGGTGGGCGCGGTGCTTCAGGACAGCGCCGCCATGCAGACGGGCATACGCCCGGGCGACCTCATCACCGCCATCGACGGAATTGCCGTCAACCGCTGGGCACAGGTTCCGGAAATCGTGGGCGCGTCCGGCGGCAGAACGCTCGCCGTGGAGGTGGAGCGCAACGGAGAGGTCATGAGTTTTTCCATAACGCCCATACGCAGTGAACGGACAAACCTTTTCGGCGAGACGGAGACTGCGTGGCTCCTCGGCGTACAGGCCTCCGGTGCGGTTCGGTATGAAAAGACGGGCTTTTTCGAGTCCGCCCGCCTGGGTCTCGTCCAGACCTGGAACATCATTGACCTCACCTGCACCGGCCTGAAAAAGATGATTACCGGCGCCGTGGCCGCCGATACCGTGGGCGGGCCCATCCTCATCGCCGAAATGATCGGCAGGCAGGCGCAGGCCGGTGTTGTGCCCCTGCTGCTCCTCGCTGCGCTCATCAGCGTGAACCTGGGGCTGCTCAATCTCCTGCCCATCCCCGTTCTGGACGGCGGGGCCATCCTCTTCTGCCTCGTGGAGACCGTCATCCGCCGGCCCGTACCGGAAAAGGTCCAGGAATGGGCCATGCGCGGCGGTGCCGCCCTGCTCATCGCACTCATGGTTTTCGCCACCTTCAACGACATTCTGCGCTGGTTCAGGTAAGGCTTATGGACGAACTCACACTCATCCTGAATACTGCGGAAAAACGCATCCAGTTTCTGCTCTGCCAGGGGGGAATCCCGCTCTGTGCTGAAGACTGGCTGGCCCGGCGCGGCGGAACAGAACTTCTAACAGCCGCTCTCGGCGATGCCTGCGCACGGCTCGGTCTGCGCCCCTGCGGCATCCGCCGCATTGCCTGCGCTGCCGGCCCGGGCAATTTCACGGGTCTGCGCATCGGGCTGGCCACAACTTCAGGGCTGGCGCGCGCCAACAAAGGAAAACAGGCTGGATTCGATTACCTGCACTGCCTTGCCCGGAACGCCCAGCCTCGTCCCGGCGAAGAAGTGCTGGTCATGACCAACGCCCGCCGCGACCTGGCCTACTGCGCTCGTTTTCTGACGGAAGACAACGGCGCGCTCCGCCCGCTCTGCAAGACCTTTGTCACGCCTCTGCCCGCCCTGAGCGGCAAGGAGGCCCTTGGTCAGCCGCAGCTCATGCTGGGTAGTGCCGTGACCAGCAACCGTGCCCTGCTCAGCAAAGCCTTCCCTTCCGCGCTGCTGCTTCCGCCGGACTTCGACCATCCTGCCCCCGCGGCGCTCCTGGCCATGGAACGGCTCATCAACTGGGAGACGGCAGACGGGACGGACATCGCGCCTCTCTATCTCCGCGACTGCGATGCCGTGGAGAACTTTACAGCCATCGCCATAGCCCAGGGCCGGACGCCGGAACTGGCCCGTGAGGAACTTGAACGGCTGACGCACTCGGGACTCGGAAGCTGAATCCGGAAGCTGAATGCTGCCGCCGCTTCGTTCCGAACCTTCCGAGTCTTTAAGGGGAAGCAAGACTTTGCAAGAAAGAAACACTTCCCTCCGGCGTAACCTGGTGTATAAAAAAGGAAAGTGCACGGAACGAAACGCATCCGAGGGAGCATCATGAACAGAAAGATACTGCTTTCCCTTTGCGCCGCAGCCGTGGGCGTGGCTGCGTATCTGTGGTACGCCCATGTGCAGTCGGGAAACGAAATCCACTACCTGACCGAAACCGTCACGCGGGGCGACATCTACAAGACCGTCAACGCCACAGGCAAAATCGATGCCGTGGGACTGGTCACGGTAGGCTCGCAGGCTTCCGGAAAAATTCTGACCCTGAACGCCGTCATCGGCCAGAAGGTGAAAAAGGGCGACCTCATCGCCCAGATCGACCCCACCACACGGCAGAACGACTTAGATATTGCCCGTGCTCTGCTCGACACCTACAGGACGCAGCTTGAATCCCGCCAGGTGGCGCTCAAGATAGCCCAAACCAAATACGACCGGGAACGTCAGCTCCAGAAGACGGACGCAACCTCCCGCGCGGCTCTGGAAGACGCCGAAAATGCCCTCGCCGCGGCAAAGGCCAGCGTCAAGGAGATGGAGTCCCAGATCGTCCAGCAGCAGATTGCGGTAAACACCGCGGAGACCAATCTTGGCTACACCCGCATCGCTGCGCCTCTGGACGGCACCGTCATTTCCGTGCCCGTCAAGGAAGGCCAGACGGTGAACGCCAACCAGACCACACCCACTATCGCGCAGATCGCCGATCTTGGCACGGTGGAAATCAAGATCGAAATCTCGGAAGGCGACATCCCCTTTGTCAAAGAAGGCATGAACGTCCGCTATTCCCTGCTCTCTGCTCCGGATACGGTATACCGCGCCCGGATTTCCTCCATTGATCCGGGGGACACCACGCTGAGCGATGCCACCTCGAACGGGCTGTCGTCCTCGTCCGGCGCACAGTCCTCATCGTCCCTGTCCTCCGCCAGTGCCGTGTACTACTATGCCAAGGCCCGCGTGGACAATCCCGATTCCCTGCTGCTCCTGAACATGACCACGCAGAACGTCATCGAGATCGCCCACGCTTCGGGCGTACTCATGCTTCCCTCGCTGGTCATCCAGAACGCAGGCAAGGGCAGGCATATCGTGCGGGTACTCAGGGACAACGGCCGCATTGAAGAACGCGACGTGGAAACGGGACTCACCAACAACGTCATGACCGAGATACGCTCGGGCGTTAACGAGGGCGAAAAAGTCATTGCCGCGCAGATGTCGGCCTCCGAGCTTGCGGAAAGCATCGCCGCCCGCGGCCGCGGCAGGCTCCGCTGAGATTCCCCCTGACCTTTGCGCGGAGGCGCGGCCTGCGCCCCGGAACACAGCCATGATCACCCTCGAAGTCAAAAATATCCAGAAATATTACGGCGAAGGCGAAAGCCGTGTGCAGGTGCTCAAAAACGTCACTCTGAGCATCGAAAAGGGCGATTTCGTCGCCATCATCGGCCAATCCGGTTCAGGCAAGTCCACACTGATGAACATTCTGGGCTGCCTGGACACGCCCTCGGACGGTTCCTACCTTGTGGACGGCATACCCGCCGGCGGCATGGACAGCGACGCTCTTGCCCGCCTGCGCGGAGAGAAGTTCGGCTTCATCTTTCAGCGCTACAACCTGCTGGCCAGCCTCAGCGCACTGGAAAACGTGGCCCTGCCTGCCGTCTACGCAGGCACGGCGAAGCGTGACCGGGATGCACGGGCGCGGGAGCTGCTCACGGAACTTGGCCTGGGAGCCAAGACGCAGAACACACCCAGCGAACTTTCCGGCGGCCAGCAGCAGCGCGTGTCCATAGCCCGCGCCATGATGAACGGCGGAGAAATCATTCTGGCCGACGAACCCACGGGCGCGCTGGACTCCCATAGCGGTGAAAACGTCATGAAGCTGCTCATGCAGCTCAACGCCGAAGGCCACACGCTCATCGTCGTCACCCACGACCGGCACATCGCCGGATACGCCTCCCGCATCATTGAAATCAAGGACGGCGAAGTCATCAGCGACCAGCGCAAAGCTCCGCTGCGGGAACGGCAGGAAAACACAACGTCTCCGCTCTTCCGCAGTTCCTGGCGCTACATGCGCGACCAGTTCGGCGAAGCCTTCCACATGTCCGTTCAGGCCATCCTCGCCCACAAAATGCGCTCGCTGCTCACCATGCTGGGCATCATCATCGGCATCGCCTCGGTGGTGTCCGTGGTGGCTCTGGGGCTGGGTTCTCAGGAAAAGATTCTGGCCAACATCAACGCCATGGGCACAAACACCATCGACATTATGCCCGGCAAAAGCTTCGGCGACCGCAACTCGGCCCGCTACAAGACGCTCACGGTCTACGATTCCGATGCTCTCGCCGAACAGAGCTATATCGACAGCGCCACGCCCTCGGCCAGTGCCAGCGGCAGCTTCGTCTACCGCAGCGTTTCCGCCACAGGCTCGCTCACGGGCGTGGGTGAACAGTATTTCACCGTGCGCGGACTGGAACTCGCCAAAGGCCGCCTGCTCACACCAGAAGACGTGGCCCAGGCCAGAGCCGTGGCCGTACTCGACGACAACACTGCACGGGAGCTTTTCCCCAACGGTGAAAACCCCGTGGGCGCGGTTATCCTGTTCAACCGCCATCCCCTTGAGGTGGTCGGCGTGACCAAAGCGCCCAACGCCTCCTTCGGGCCTCGCAGTACGCTTACCGTCTGGATGCCCTACACGGCGCACATGGCGCGTATCACGGGCAGCCAGACCATTTCCTCCATCACTGTAAAAATTGCGGACGGCGTAAGCGCCCAGATCGCGGAAAAGGAACTCACCCGCCTGCTCACCTCGCGGCACCGCGGCGTGACGGATTTCTTCACCATGAACACGGACAGCATACGCCAGACCATCGAAAGCACCACGAATACCATGCGTCTGCTCATCTCGTGCATCGCCTTCATCTCACTCCTCGTGGGCGGCATCGGCGTCATGAACATCATGCTTGTGTCCGTCACCGAACGCACCCGTGAAATCGGCGTACGCATGGCCATCGGAGCGCGGCAGTTCAACGTACTCCAACAGTTCCTCATTGAGGCCGTGCTTATCTGCCTCATCGGAGGCGTTGTGGGCGTGCTGGCCTCCGCCCTTATCGGCGCACTGTTCAACCGCTTTGTCAGCGACTTCCCCATGTCCTTCTCCACGGCCTCCATTGTCCTTGCATTGGCCTGCTCCACGGTGATCGGCGTCATCTTCGGCTATATGCCCGCGCGCAGGGCTTCACAACTCAACCCCGTCGAGGCTCTGGCCCAGGAGTGAACCCTCATGAAGATCTTCCTTCTCCTCCTCTGCCTGCTTCCGCTCTCCGCCTGCTCCACCCGTGATTACGACACCGCCGGTCAGGGCATACTGAGCGAAAGCGAAATACGGGAGCAGTACGCCATCGATCGGGAATGGTGGAAGCTGTACCGAAACGAAACTCTCGACCACCTCGTGGCTCTTGCTCTGGAACGCAATACCGACCTCGCCCGCAGCGCCGTGCGTGTGAATCAGGCACTCTATCGGGCGCGTCAGCTCAAGGCCGACCTCGTGCCATCATTCTCCGGCAGCGGAGAGGCGAGTTCCAGTCTTCAGACCGACAGCGGCGACTCGACCCGACGCTTCGATGCCTCCCTTGGTCTGAACTACGAACTCGACCTCTGGGGCCGCCTGCGCAGTTCCGCTTCAGCGCAGGCCTGGGAATACCGGGCCACGGAAGAGGACAGGGAAGCCACGCGTCTCGCCCTCGTGAACAGTGTGGTCAACACCTATTTCAGCATGGCACGCACACGGCAGGAACTCACCCTGAGCCGTGAGAACCTGAATTTTTACAAAAGACTCTACGCCCTGACCAGTGCCAAGTTCCGGGCGGGCAAGATCGATGGTCTGGATCCCGCACAGGCTGAACAGCGTTTGCAGCAACAGCACTCTTCTCTGCTGGCCCTGGAAGACCAGCTTCGGGAAGAGGAACAGACCTTGCGCGACCTTCTGGATCTGCGGCCGGAAGACGGGCTGGACACCTCCGCGCCCGACCTTCTGAGCGTCTCCGTTCCGCCCGTGGATCTCAACGTGCCCCTTGCCGCGCTTGGCGCAAGGCCGGACGTGAAGGCGGCGGAATTTCGGGTAAAATCGGGCTGGAAGGATTATCGGGCCGCACGGGAATCCCTGTTCCCTACGCTCACGGTGGGCGGGGCGCTGGGCGTCTCCTCCCCGTCCAGCGGCACCCTGTTCACAACGCCGTTTCTGAACGGATTCATCAATCTCTCCCTGCCCTTCCTCGACTGGAACCGTGTGAAATGTGACGTGCGCATCTCCGAAGAGGCGTTCAACGACAGCCTGCTGGCCTTTCGGCAGGCCCTGACCAAGGCCCTGAACGAGGTAGCCCTGTACCGCGGCCTGCTGGGCACGGCCTTTCAGCAGCTGACAACGGCGGAAAAGACCTATGCCGCCGGGCAGCGAGTCGAGGCCTACCGCAAGGCCCGCTACGAGCTTGGCGCAGACGAACTGAAAGACTGGCTGGACGCGCTTCAGGTACGCAACAGCGCCCGTCTGTCCGTGCTGGACGCGAAATACGCGCTCATCGCCGATACCAACGCCGTGTTTCAGGCCATGGGCGGCAGGATACACGCCGGGAATTAACATTGACCTTTTTCCTTTTTGGGAAGAAACTCGCCTTCACTTATCCCGAACGCTGGACGCTCCCGGCTTCAGCCTCACCCTACAAGGATTCTTTTCCATGCGCATGTACCGCAATCTTGCACTGGCGCTGCTCTCTCTGTCACTGTTCTCCCTGCTGCTGCTCATCCCCTTCACCCAGGCCACGCTTGCCATGGCCTCGATCACCTGGATGGGCATCTTCATCGCCGTGTTCGCCGTGAGCCTGGTGGCCTTTCTGGCCTCGCTGACCATGTACTTCTCTTCCAAAAACGCCGGCATCACCGTGCTGAAACGCCGCGCCGGCCGCGTCTACGGCGAACTTCTGCACCACAAGATACTGCTCATCAGCGCCATGGACGGAGACAAGCACCTTTCGGACTGGGATCATTACCTCTACGACCGCGATGAATTTCCCCGCCTCAAAAAATTCCTCGGCGAAGAATACTTCCTGCTGCTCTCCTGCGATTCCTTCTTCCCCCGGTCGGCGGCGGCCCGAGCCTACAACGACTTCAAAAGTCTGCACAACGACCTTGCCGCGTTCATGCGCTCCGTGTCCTACGACCGCATCGAATATGTAAAATTCAAGAAGCTCTTTGCGCTCACGACCGGCAGGGAAATGACCTCCAAAACTCCCGAAGAAAAGTTTACCTGCGAACCGTTCAGCGAAGCCTACGAAGCGCTTCAGGCGGCGAACGAACAATCCCTGCGCACCATCGAGGCATTGCTTGCGCGTATCGAGAAATACGAAATCGAACTGGATCGCTATTATTCCGCGGGTACCGCATGGAAGACCACGAAAAAGGGGCTTGACGCACGCTATCAGCTCTGGCTGCACGCCACAGAAGTCTGAAGGCAATGGTCTCCGCACCAGGAAGCCGGTCGGGGACAGTCCTTCGTCTCACAGCGCTTCGGGCAACGCCTTTTTTTCTCTGCTTCCCCTTGCGCTCCACACGTTCTCTGTGATAGGTACTTGACATACCTTTGAGGGAACGCCATGCCGCGCACCACAACAGAACACTTCAGCCTGCCCGTCGGGATGCTCCTGACGGTCATCTGCTGTTTTCTGCTGATGACGCCGGCCTCTCAGGTCACGAAAAAGACCGTCATGGACGCGAGTGTGCACATCACCACCATGACTCTGGCCGTGACCGGCATTTCCAACCCTCTTTCTCCGCTCAGCCATATCCTCGGCGGCGAGCGTACCCCGTTCCGTACGGACAAGCGCTCCCACACTGCTGCCCCCGAAACCGGTAACGGCGGATCGCCTCACGCGCTTCCGGCCTCCTGCCCCGATCTGTTCTTACCGCTCCCCTGCGCCGTGTTCCCCCATACCGGCGTTCTTTACTTCACTGTCCTTGCCAACTACGTTCCGTGGTTCGCCCTGGCGCCCCCCCGCAAAACAGCTGACCCGACAACGTCTCGCCGTCCTTTATACTGAAGAACAGCGACTCTCCATCCGCCCGCCGTTTTGTGAGGTCTTTCATGCGCACTCCGTGTACCTGCGACTGCACGAAAAGTCCCTCCTCCGAACGCCTTCCGGCGTCAGCCCTGCTGCAGACCGTCCTCTGCCCCCGCTTTGGATGAAAAGCGTCATGCACCCCAGGACTTCTTTCGGCATTGCGGCTCTGGAAAGGCCTCATCTTTGTTCTCCCATCGCGGAGACTCATTATCCATCCCGATGCTCATCTTGCGGCCACAAGGAACCGCATCCGCCATCATGCCGATGGCCGGGCAACGGGATTCGTGCCGCTCAACTTCGAGGGAATCGAACACCTCTCCAACCTGCTGCGCGACCGGTTTAGGACAGATGGCGGAAGGTTCTGCCATTCTGTCCCTTTCCGGGGTATGCCCTGCTGCCTGAAAAAACACCCCCGCGGCAAAAAACCACATCAGGCACCGGCATGGCTCAAGCACTCTGATGCTAGTAGACAAACGAAAGCCGCCCAAGCGGCAGCCCCCTGCCCGCACACGAGGCATAAAAAAGGATCGCCTCACGCCCTGTGAGACAATCCTTGACCGATAGCTGAAACCTTGAAAAACGAAAAAACAGGCGGCACGGGGCGTGTCACAGAACACTGAAACGCCTGCTTCAAACGGGCTTCCCATGAACATAAAGGATTTCAAAAGAAAAAATCCTTAAAAAGTTTCGAAGCGTCTGCGGCAATCACACGTCTGAAAACCATGAAAGAGCCTTCGATTCAGGCGTTTCCCAGGCCGTGAAAAAAGCCCTGAATGAGGCGATGGGAAACGTGCGTCTCAGCGGGCGTCCGGGCTCTGGAGGGAGGGAAGAGTTTCGCCGAGCGGTTCCGGCATTTCCGAGCCAAAGACTTGAGTAACGGGCTGCCCGGCATGGCGGCGGCGCATTTCCATGACGATCGCCTGTTCGTAGAAGCGCGCCATGCGTGCGTCTCCCCCGTGTTCCTCGATGGCAAAGACGGCAAGCTGCGTCTGTTCCCACAGGGAGAGCAGTTCTCCATCGGCAAGGAGCTGAATATCGGCAAGAGGAGAGGGACTCTCCTTGCCGGAAGCGGAAAAAACAGGATCCATGAATATCCTTCTTCGGCATCGCCGCAGAGAGGCGGCAGGACGTGGAAAAACAAGGACACGCCGTCTTTTTAAAGACTGTACAGATGTCAACAGGGCTGTCCTTGCGGTCAGAATTTTTGCTTTCTACTGGAAAGTCCCGCAAAAGGCAAGCCCATGCGCCCTGACCGTTTCTTCTCCCGCTGCCCGTCCCGAGCAGAGTCATTTCCTTTTTTCATAATTTTTGAAAAAATAAGTTTACTTTCAGACAGTTAAGCCATACCTCCCATGGAAAGCGCAAAGATCTTCCCCTGCGGTGCCTCTTGACAGCACCGCCTTCATCATTAAAAACATAGAGCAAGTCTCAGGGCGGGGTGCAAGTCCCCACCGGCGGTGACTCTGAAAAGTACAGGGAAGCCCGCGGGCGCCACTTCACGGGAAGAAGCGCAGATCCGGTGCGAATCCGGGGCCGACGGTAACAGTCCGGAAGAAAGAGAACCGGCTTTCAGCTTCTGAAGCATCTCTCCCCCATGCCTTACGCAGCCCTGATGTCGGACAACTCCAGGGAGTCTGTCATGCGTCAGCCTTTTTCTCTATCCAGTATCGAAGATGCCGTCGACGATCTTCGCGGCGGCAGAATGATTGTCCTCGTTGATGACGATGACCGCGAATGCAGCGGCCATCTGGTCATGGCCGCCGAATTCGTTCAGCCCGAGTCCGTCAACTTCATGTCCCGCTGCGCCTGCGGCATGATCGCTCTGGCTCTTTCCCCGGACATTGCTGACAGGCTGCGGCTCGCTCCCATGCCAGACAGGAGCGGCCAGGGCCCGGCTTTCACCGTCTCCATCGATGCCCGCGAGGGCATAGGTTCCGGCGTTTCCGCCGCGGATCGCGCCGCCACCATCCGCGCCGCCGCTGCTGAGAATGCCCAGCCTGCGCATTTCGTCACGCCGGGGCACGTCTTCCCCATCCGCGCTCAGAACGGCGGCGTCCTGACCCGCGTAGGCATCGCTGAGGGCGGCGTCGATCTTGCCGTGTTCGCCGGTCTGCATCCAGCGGCCGTAGTCTGCGAAATTCTGAAGGAAGACGGCTCTGTGGCGCATAGAGACGACCTGGAAGCCTTCGCCGCCGCCCACGGCCTGCGCATCGCCTCTCTGAAAGACATCATCCGCTACCACATCCGCTTCGGAAAACTTGCCGTGCGCCGCGTCGCCGAGGCCCGTATGCCCACGAAATACGGCGTGTTCCGCATCATTGCCTACGAAAGCGACGCCTCCGCGGATACGCATATTGCGCTGGTCAAGGGCGAGGTGGATGAAAAGTTCGACAGCTCGCCGGTTCTCGTCCGAGTCCACAGCGAATGTCTCACGGGCGACACCTTCGGTTCCCTGCGCTGCGACTGCGGCAACCAGCTCGCCGCTGCCATGATGCAGATTGAAAAGGAGGGCCGCGGCGCGCTGCTCTATATGCGGCAGGAGGGGCGGGGCATCGGCCTGGCCAACAAGATCCGCGCCTACGCTCTTCAGGAACAGGGCTACGATACTGTGGAAGCCAACATCAAGCTCGGCTTCGCCCCTGACCTGCGGGATTACGGCGTGGGCGCACAGATGCTCCGCGACCTTGGCATCAGCCGTCTGCGCCTCATGACCAACAATCCCCGCAAAATCGTGGGACTGGAAGGCTACGGTATCGAAATCACCGAACGCGTCCCCATCGAAACGGGGCTCTGCGCCGTCAACGAAAACTACATGCGCACCAAGCAGGTCAAGATGGGGCATATCCTCCACTTTGGCAAAAAATAAGGCGTGACCACGCCCCTGACTGAAACAGTGCCAGGATCGCACGTCCGTTTTTCCAGTCAGCGCGTTGCTGCCGTGCTTTTCGTTCGTGTATTTTTTGGCATCTTCAGAAAACTTCGCTTTTAAACGCTGAGAGGAGAGAAAACGTTTGTTTTCCCTCCCCTCATCGGTTGTTGTCAGAACGTGCCTTTAGAATGCCTGTCCCATGGAGAACTCGAAGCGGCCGCTGTGGCGCTTCTCGCCCGACGAGTTCTTGGAGAGCGGATAGCCGTAGGCAAGACGCAGGTCGCCCATAGGCGAACGCCAGCGCAGTTCCAAACCGGCCGAAGAATACACCTTGTTGAACACATCGGAAGTCTGCTCGCTGTCGGCGTTGAAGCCAATGTCGTAGAACGGCACAAAGGCCAGACCGAGTTCAGGTTTCACGACCCAGATGTATTCCAGGTTGGCGTAGCCCATGCGGTCAGAACCGATGGTTTCGCCCGTGACCGGATCCCGCGGCGAGATGTCATCGTAGGAATAGCCGCGGATGCTGCGTATGCCGCCGATCCAGAAACGCTCGAACACAGGGATCATCTTGTCGTGTTCGGTCTTGTACGCCCCGCCGATGAGTCCGCGGGCGTGCAGGATGTTCGTGTCGTTCAGGCCATAGTAGAAGCCGGCTTCCAGCATAGGCTTGAAGAATCTGTCATCGCCGCCGGTCCACGGACCTGCGTACTCTGCAGACAGTGTGACCTTGGTGCCGCGGGTGGCGAAGGTGGCCTTGTTGGTCGTGTCACGGGTGACGCTCATGGACACAGCGCTGGCCCAGTGCTTGCCCCTGTATGCCTGAATAATGCGGGATGCGTGGGAAGACATGTGGTAGAGATCATATTTCTCTATCCTGTAGCCCAGGCCGATGCTCGTGTATTCGCCAATGGGATGGAAGACACGCAGGCGTGTGCCAACGGAACGCTTATAGAAATACGACCACTCTTCGTCCATGGCGTAGGGAGTCACCGAGAAGCCCCAATAGGTATCGAAGACACGGGGGTTGATAAACTGTGCTTCCAGATACTGCTCCCTGTCCGAGGTGTAGCCGGTAAGACCGAGGATGTAGCCACGGCCAAAGAGGTTGTTCTCCGTGATGGCGGCGGAAACGCCGAACTTGTCATAGGTCGAATAGCCGAAGCCCACGCTGACGATACCGGTTTCAGTCTCCTTCACGCCCATCTTGAGATCCACTTCTCCGGGCACACCCGTGGGCACGACCTTGGGGTTGACCTCACTGAAGTAGCGTGTCTTTTCAAGACGCTGCGCGGAACGGCGCATTCTGGCTCCGCTGAACTGCTGGCCGTCTGCAAGGCGCATCTCGCGCAGAATGACATTGTCGCGGGTACGGCCGTTGCCTTCCACTTCCACGCGGCGGATGTACTGCTTTTCACCGGGCTTGACCACATAGGCCACATCCACGACTCCTTCTTCAGGACGGGGTTCGGGGCGCATTTCAATGTCGGCAAAGGCGTAGCCGTAATCCCCGTAGAACTCGGTCAGCGCCTTGACATCATCCTGAAGCACTTCTGTGTCGAAGTACTCGTCGGCCTTCTGCCGTTCGTCCATGGCGATCACATCCATGAGGCGTTCTTCCGTGTCGATGAGATCGCCTTCTATGGCCACACGGCCGACCTTGTAGCGCTGCCCTTCACGGACGCGGAAGATCACGCGGATGCCATCGTCTTCATAGATGACTTCAGGAGCGGCCACCTGACCGTCCACATAGCCGTTCTTCATGAAGTAGGATTTGATGGTCTGCGTGTCGCGCTCCAGAAGATCGTCCTTGAGTACACCTGAACCCGTAAACCAGGAAAACATGCCGCGTTCCTTGAGGGACATATAGTCCTTCACATCGTCGGGGTCGATCTCCTGAAGTCCCTCAAGAGCCACTTCCTTGATATAGAGCTTATTGCCTTCCTTGACGTGCAGAATAAGTGCCGCGGCCGAGCCGTCCGAGCGGCCTTCCACGGTGTAGGTGACTTCCGCAAGGTAGAAGCCTTTCTTGTGGTAAAGATCCGTCACCTTCTGCAGGTCATCGGCAAGTACCTTCTGGTTCAGCACGGATCCCTTGTGTGTGGACATGGCCTCGGTGATGTCGCCCATGCTGACGGCGTCAGAACCTTCCACGCGCACATCGTCGATGCGCGGCTTCTCCACAACGTGGAACACGAGGATCTGACCGCCCACTCCGGGGAGAACTTCCGCGCTGACGTCATTGAAATAGCCCATGTCCCAGATCGTGCGCACGTCCTCATCCACCCGTTCGGCGTCAAGAGGTTCGCCCTTGCGCGAATTCACCTGCATGAGTACGCGATCGGGATCGCTGAACTTCAGGCCCTTAACCTGGATGTCAGAGACGATGTTCGCGCCTCTCAGAGCTGGGCGGGAAGATCCACCGGAAACGGTTGCGGTTCTGGAGGCTATCTCGTTCGCCGTCTCCGCAGACAGCGCATTCACCACAGGCTGAAGCTCGAGCAGACTGCTGCCGTTCATCTGGAAGCTCCGGGAAGCCTTTGTGGACGCCTGCACAAGCTGCATGTTCAGGCTGAAGCCTTCGCCGAGCTGGTCAAGGCTGCCGTACACGGCATACTGGGCCTTCGCCCTGCGAGCCTTGGCCGCAGCGCTGTCCGCATTTTCGGGCTGCCCGCTGCGGGAGGCCGAAGTGGGGATAGTCTTGAGTTCGAACTTCTCCAGGCTCTGGCTCACAAGGGCGGGAATATCGGCGGCAAGCTGTGCGGAGGCCGCCGGAGCGTGAACCGCAAAGGGCAGAACCAGCACGCGGGTTGCGGCGGCATGCGCTGCGCTGGTCCACGCCAGCAGACACAGGCCCACACAGGCCAGACTAGAAAGAATTCTGCGCATAAAGCTCTCCCGATCTCATTTCAAGGCTGCGATCCATACAGGATGCAAGCTCCCGGTTATGCGTCACGATAATAAGCGTCATGCCCATGTCGCGGTTCAGTTCCCGAAGGATCTCTGCCACGCGGGCTCCTGTTTTTTCATCGAGGTTGCCGGTAGGTTCGTCCGCCAGCAATACTTTTGGGCAGAGCAGCGTGGCCCGCGCTATGGCTGCCCGCTGACGCTCGCCGCCGGAAAGTGTGGTCACCCGGTAATCCCGCCGCGCGGAAAGCCCTACTCTGTCCAGTGCCTCTTCCGCCAGAGACAGCGCCCGGCGTCTGGACATGCCGGAGATGATGGCCTGCATCGCCACGTTTTCAACGGTGCTGAATTCCGGCAGCAGATGGTGAAACTGGAACACAAAGCCCAGTTCCCGGCTGCGGAAATGCGCGGCCTGCGCGGGACTCAGGGCGGAAAGGTCACGCCCTTCGAAAAATACACTCCCGCTCGTGGCCCGATCCAGCGTGCCGAGTATGTGCAAAAGTGTGGACTTGCCCGAACCGGATTCTCCCACAACGGCCAGAGCCTCTCCCCTGCGCACCGTGAAATCCACATCGCGGAGTATGGTCAGTTCTCCGGCAGGGCTTTCCACCTTCTTTTCCGCATGGACGACGCGGTAAAGCTCCTGTCCGGCGATGTCAGAACGGTCTTCCATAGGCTCACTCATAGCGGAGGGCTTCGGCGGGGATCAGGCGGGACGCCTGTCTGGCGGGATAGAGCGTGGCCACAAAGCACAAAAACATGGCGACCACGCCGATGACGGCCAGATCCAGAGGTTCAATAATGACGGGCAGAGTGTCCATCATGTACACGCCCGGGGGCAGTTCGATAACCTGATACTTCTTGAGAAGCAGTGCCAGGACAATACCTAACACATATCCCAGAGAAGTGCCAACCGCGCCGATAATGGCCCCCTGAAGCATGAAGATACGGCGCACGGCACCGGCTGTGGCCCCCATGGACATCAGGATGGCTATATCCCGCGTCTTTTCCATGACCAGCATGATGAGCGAGGTGATAATGGAGAAGGAGCCTACAAGGATGACCATGAGCAGAACGATGAACATGCCAAAGCGCTCCATCTGGAGTGCGGCGAACAGGTTGGCGTTCATGTCGATCCAGTTGCGCGTATAGAACGGTGCGCCGAGGCTTTCGGCGATGTCGCGGGCGATGTCCACGGCGTCGTAAGGATTCCTGACAAAGGCTTCAACCCCGGAGACGCGCCCCGCGGGAAAACCCATGAGTTCCTGCGCCGCCGTAAGGGAGACGTACGCGAGGCGGCTGTCGAACTCCGACATGCCGGACTTGAAAATACCCGCCACGCGAAAACTTTTGAGCTTGGGAACGAAGCCCACGGTCGTCCTCTGACCCGCGGGCGACATAAGGTTCACGCGGCTGCCCGGGCGAAGGTGGAAGCGCCGGGCGAGGTCGTGGCCAACGAGGATTCCGGCGGGGCCGCCGCTTTTCCCAAGGCTCTCCGCGTCACCGTCCTCCAGACGGTTCAGCAGGGGCATGGTTTCCGCCTGCGCGGGATCCACGCCGCGCACGACAAGCCCCGTGGCGCCGCCGGGCGTGGAGAGCAAAACTTCCGCATACAGAAACGGCGCGGCGGAGACCACGCCCGGGACGCTGCGTATGCGTTCCAGCGGCGATGCGCCCTCCCCGTTCGCCGAAACCGCGTCAAAGGCCCCGGCCCGTGTGGACATGACCATGATGTGCGGGTTGGCGCCAAGTATCTTTTCCCGCATTTCGTCCGTCACACCGTTGTAGACGCTCATCACAATCACGAGCGCAGCGACGCCTATGGCCACTCCCAGGACGGACATCACGGAAATGACGGAAATGAACGTGCGCTTGCTCCGCGAAACGAGGTAGCGGGACGCGATGAACAGAGGAAACGACATGGAGCCTCCCGAAGTCTGCGGATCACGCTTCCGGACGCAGGAGAGGGAAGAGGATGACTTCGCGGATGGCGGGTTCGTCCGTGAGCAGCATGGTCAGGCGGTCAATGCCGATGCCTTCTCCCGCGGTGGGGGGCATTCCGTATTCCAAGGCGCGCAGATAGTCGTTGTCCAGAGGACAGGCTTCGTCGTCTCCGGCAGCTTTTGCGGCCACCTGCGCCTCGAAGCGCAGGCGCTGGTCCACGGGATCGTTCAGCTCTGAGAAGGCGTTGCCGTACTCACAGCCGCAGATGAAGATTTCAAAGCGATCCGTGAGCGAAGGATCCGCATCATTGCGCCGGGCGAGGGGGGATATTTCCTCAGGATAGGCGTAGATGAACGTGGGCTGAACGAGCTTGTCCTCCACATCCAGATCGAAGAGCCGTGACTGGAGCTTGCCGATACCCTCGCTTTCCAGAAACTTTTCCCCTCGGGAGCGGAGATAGGTACGGACGGATTCCATGTCGTTGTAGAACTCGGGCGCATGACCGCCCACCTTCTCCAGAGCCTCATGGTAGGTCATGCGCGTCCAGCGGCCCGGGGTCAGGTCTATCTCCTGCCCCTGATAGGTGATCACCGTGCTGCCGCAGACCTCATAGGCGATATGGGCGAAAAGCTGCTCGGTGAAATCCATGAGTTCCTTATAGGTGGCATAGGCCCAGTAGAACTCGCAGGAAGTGAATTCCGGGTTGTGCCGCGTGTCTATGCCCTCGTTGCGGAAGCAGCGGTTGATCTCGAAGACACGCTCCATGCCACCCACAATGAGCCGCTTCAGGTAGAGTTCGGGAGCGACGCGCAGATAAAGCTCAATGTCCAGCGCATTGTGATGGGTGACGAAGGGCCGGGCCGTCGCGCCGCCCGCCACGGCGTGCATCATGGGCGTTTCCACCTCGGTGAAGCCCTTCTGCTCCATGAAGCGGCGAAACTCGCGCACGATGCGGGAACGCTTGCGGAAAATCTCGCGGGCACGGGGATTCATGACGAGATCCACATAGCGCTGGCGGTAGCGTGCCTCCACATCGGTAAGACCGCTGTGCTTGTCCGGGAGGGCGCGGAAGGACTTGCTGAGCAGGCGCGCCGTGAAGCAGCGCAGGGTGAGTTCGCCGGTTTTAGTGCGGAACAGCTTCCCGGTAACACCCACAATATCGCCGACATCCAGCTTTTTAAACTGAGAAAACGCCGTATCGCCCATGACGCTCTTTTCGGCGTAGCACTGGAGGCGTCCGGTGCGATCCATGATATGGAAAAAAATGACCTTGCCGAAGGAACGGGAAGACATCATGCGGCCGGCCAGGGAAAATTCGGTATCCACCTCTTCCAGCTCGCTTTCACCAAGGGCCTCGTATTCGGCGTGAACGGAACCGGCGTCGTGGCGGCGGACAAAATCGTTCGGATAGAGCGGAACCCCTGCGTCCAGAAGTTCACAGGCCTTGCCCACGCAGTTCTTGACGACTTCGTTCAGTTCCCCGTGATCGGCAAAATTTTCCAGCATGGGCATGAAGTATGCCGCATGTTCTGACTTTGTGGCAAGTTTGATGGGCTTGCGGGTCTTGTTTTGCGTCTCCAAAAGAATCTCCATGTATATTTGCGGCCCCTCAGACCGCGTGGTTCCTGTTCGTGGCGTTTCGGAAAACATACGCTATTTCGGGGCGGGGCGCAACGGAAGACCGCCCCTGCCGGCAGCGAAAGTTGGACACTACGGCAAAAGTTCCCGGGATTCAAGAGCCTCTGCCACTTGCCTGTTTGCGCCCGCAGGCATAAAGAAAGAGCCATGGAAACGCTGAAGCACCTTGTCTGTCTTTTCTTCCTCGCCCTCCTGCTTCTCGCCCCCGTACCCTGCCGGGCCGTTCAGGAGCCGCTGCCCGTGCCCCCGGGCCACACGCCGGCCTGGCTGCCCGTGGAACGCGGACTGGAACTTGCCCTGCTCTCCTGCGGGCGGCAGCAGGACGGCGCTTCCGTGCAAAATTTCCTCATCCGCGTCCTGCGCATCGACACCACGCTTTACGACTTCGTCCTGTGCAGCGCCCGCTGGGAGTCTGGCCGGGTCCTCAGCATCCGCGAATGGGCCGCGGCAAAACAACTCAGCGCTGCCGTGAACGCCAGCATGTACCAGGCGGATGGACTCACCTCCACGGGATATATGCGAAGCGGCGAACAGACCAACAACAGCCGCGTTGTCCGGCGCTACGGCTCCTTCTTTGTGGCCGGGCCGCGCAGTCCCGGACTGCCCCGCGCCGCCGTGCTGGATCGGGAGCGGGACGACTGGGAAAGACTCCTGCCGCAGTACGATATCGTGGTGCAGAACTTCCGTCTCATGGGTTCAGACGGCAAGCAGCTCTGGCCGGAAAACGGGCCACGGCACGCGGTGGCCGCCGTTGCCGAAGACCTGAACGGGCGCATCCTCTTCCTGCACTGCGAAAACGCCGTGTCGGTACACGACTTTGTGGAGGCCCTCAAGTCCCACAGCGAACTTAACCTCAACTCCGCCATGTATGCGGAGGGCGGAAGTGAAGCCTCCCTGCTGCTACGCCGCGATGAGGGCGTCTTCGTCTGGACAGGTCTTTCCCCGGCGAACTACTTTTCCGGAACCGGCGACGGCCCGCCACTGCCCAGCGTTCTGGGCGCGGTTCCGCGCTGAACCGGCCAGCAGAGTTTCCCTGCCTCCTGCCCTGCAGCGGCACAACCTCGAAAGCCTCTTTCCGGACTCCTCTCTCCATGTTTCAATCCGCAGCCGGCAGAAAGCATACGGATTGCCGCTCCCTGCAGAGAGAAGGTGTGGAAAGGGATTTCATCGGTTTCAACGCCTTGTCCATCCCGCTTCTCCCCTTACCGGGAAAGCTGACCTCAAAGGAACGTTTGATGAATCGCGGATACCTGTTCATCCTTCTCGCCACACTCTTCTTCAGCTCCATGGAAACGGCCCTCAAGACCATCGCTCAGGACTTCCACCCGCTCCAGCTCAACTGCACGCGCTTTCTCGTGGGCGGACTCCTGCTCATCCCCTTTGCGCTGCGCGGCCTCAGGCAGCACGGCACCAGAGCGGATCTGCGCGCCTGGAAAGGCTTCGCGGCTCTGGGCTTCCTCGGTCTTTTCGTGAGCATGGTTCTATATCAGACGTCCATCCTCTACACTCCCGCTTCCGTGGTCAGCGTGCTGTTCAGCTGCAACCCCGTCATGGTACTTGTCTTCGCCTGTCTTTTCCTCAGAACCGCCATTCTGCCCCAGCACGTCGCCGCCCTCGCCCTGGAGGTTGCCGGTGCGCTCGTCATCATTGACCCGTTCCACACCCGGCTGGATCCCATGGGCGTCACGCTGGTACTGCTCTCAGCCGCGCTCTTTGCCCTGTACGCCGTACTTGGAAAGAAGCAGTGCGCCGAATATTCCGGCATCGCCGTGACCTGTTTCAGCTGCCTTGCCGCCAGCGCGGAAATGCTCGCCTTCATCACTCTGAGCCACGCGCCCTTCTTCGACGCCCTGCTCCGCAGCTGCGGGCTGGAAAGTTTCGCCGCCGTGCCCCTGCTTGACGGCTACACCTGGGACAACATCCTCATGGTCGTCTACGTCTGTGTCTTTGTCACCGGAGGCGGATACGCCGCCTACTTCATGGGCATGGAGGCGACCTCACCCATGCAGGCGTCCCTCGTCTTCTTCTTCAAGCCCGTCCTCGCCCCCATTCTGGCCATGTTCTTTCTGGGTGAGGCCATACCGTGGAACATGTGGGCCGGCATCGCGCTTATTCTCATCGCCTCCGCCGTATCCATGATCCCCACGCTGAAGACGCTCTCCGCCCTCGCGCCGCTCCTTACCGGGCGCTTCATCCGCCCGCCCCGGCACTGACTGAAGGAGGCCCGCATCCTTTGATGCAGGCCTCCGGTCAGAGTGAGAAAAAACGCGTTCTCAGAACAGATACTGGAAGTGCAGCGTCACGCGCCAGGCGTTCTCGTAGTGCTCTCCGCCGCGCCCGTGGGCGGTATCGGTATCGAAGTTTTCAACGACGTAGGCCAGTTCCAGACGGCTGGTCAGGTTCTTGTAGATCTCCCAGGTGTTCAGCAGATTGAATTCAACGAGGCTGTCTTCGCTGGTCAGGTAGGAAGAATAAGCGTTGGGCGCACCGCAGCCGCCGTTGTACCGAGAGTTCGTGCCGCCGATGTAGACGACGCCGAGGTCATGGGTCAGTCCGGAGAGGAAGGAAATCCCGTTCAGCTGGACGCCAAGGCCCCAGGTGCCGCCAATGACGGTGTTGTGTATGCCGTTCCCAGCCCCAGGCCCCCAGGTATTATCAAAAAAGGTGCTGGATGCGTTGAAATCTCCGAAGATGACCGGAAACTGGCCGCTGTTCTTCAGCGCTCCCCTGCCGTCGCCGGAAGCGTACCAGCCAAGGAGCGCAGGTTCGGCAAACTTCAGCGCATACGCTGCGCGGGCCACGGCGAACCAGCCTTGCTGATCGCTTCTGCCGCTGTAGGCCGCCCTTCCCCATCCGGCATCAAGAGCAAGGGTAACGGGATTAAAAGGCTGCCATTCCAGACCGCCGCCGAAAGTCAGAATATCGGCGTGCGGCCCGGCACTGATGTTTCCCTGCGCATCGGCTTCAAGCCCTGCCGCCTTGGAACCATACACGGCCCAGGGAGAGACGCTCCATGAGCCAAAAGTAGCCGTGCCGGTTAGTCCAAAGAGGTCATAGGTCCTGGCATGCGGCGAATCGTCCTCCGCACGGGCGGGACGCAGCCAGAAGGCGGACAGTGAAACGCCGTCCCCCAAGGGCGTGTGGACGGCCACGCCATCGGCCACAAGATCGCTGATATGCACACCCGTGCTGGCAAAGGAAGGCAGGGAAACGGACTGGCGTCCCATGCGAAGCTTCACGTCCGTTCCGGGCAGCCGCCAGTCAATATACGCCTGCCGCATGACGACATCGAGATCCGCGCCCTTATTGCGGTTCCTCGTGCCCCAGCCCCATCGGGTTTCGGTCTGAAAATAGCCGGAAAGATCTTCGCTGACAGAAAAGGTCAGGCCCAGACGGACGCGGGATTGCATATCATCGGCGTTGATTCCGGTGAAGTCCCCTTCTCCCGTCTGAAACACGAATTGATAGTTTCCACCGAGCTTCACCTCGACGGCGGAAGCGGGAGCTGAGGCCGCCAGCACGAGAGCTGAAGCCATGAACAAGGTAACGAGCTTTGCCATTGGGTCACCAACCTTTCCGGCCCGAAGGCCCATAAAAATCCATGCCGTTCCGCTGCGACTGCTCTCCGTTTTCAGCGCACGACGCCTTCGGAGCGAAGCCGCGGAACAGCTCTAAAGCCATTCTCCTATGCGGGAATGTATAGTATACGTCAAGTTTTTTAAATGTAATGAGACATCATTCCTTCTGCATCTATGGCATTTTTTCCTTTTTTCACATGGAAATTTATAGAATAATCACTTTATTTATATGAATAAATTTTTGATGAAAGCTCAAAAACAAGAAACTTTCGTTTGATAAAAAAGTTTTAACATTTTTTTGTTTTTATCTCTTGTTCCAATAAAAACTATCTGCCATAATTTTTCTCCACATTTTTTGCAATGACGAACATTTAGAATAATTTCACATGGTTCGCCTGTTCTTCATTGTGTTCAAATATAGTTCAGCTAAAGCAACGATAAGGGCGTATGTTCCCTTTTTCGTGGAATTTTTGTTTCTTTCCGCCGGAACTGCACAGGATAGCAAACTTTTTTAACAATCTTTTTGCTTCTTTTGATTTGGAAACAGATGCGATTTTCTGCCGGAAATGTGCGCCGTGCCCGGATTCCCCATGCAGGAAGCCCTCCGGCTGTAAGCAGCCTTATGACAGGCTTGGCAGTTTTTTCCCCGCACACACAGGAAGCCATCCAGAACATCTTGAGCGCCGGCATCGTTCTTCTGTGCCACCGTAGGAACGCGCCTGGCAGAATTTTTCCCTGCCGGAACGACAGTGAAACGGCGACCCGCCGTGAAGACAGGCCGCCGTTATGTCAAAAAATACTGGAAAAATCAGAACCGATACTGAAAATGCAGAGCCACGCGCCAGTCGTTGTTATAGCTCTCACCACTGCGTCCATGGGCGGTATCAGTATCGAAGTTTTCAATGATGTAGGCCAGTTCCAAAGCGGTCGTCAGATTCTTATAGATCTCATAGGTGTTCAGCAGATTGAACTCCACACAGGAATCCTCGGCGGTCAGGTAGTCGTACCCGTCGCCGTACCCGCCGTTATCCTTGCTGTTCGTGCCGCCGAACCAGGTCACACTGAAGTCATGGTTCAGTCCCTCGAGGAAGGAAAGCCCGTTCAACTGGGCGCTCACGCCCCACGTTCCGCCGATGGTATGGTGGTTGCCGCCGAAGATGCCGTATGCTGCGTTGAAGTAGGTGCTGGTGCCGTCGAAATCGCCGTAGATAGAGGGAACCTGGCCTGAATACTTCTCATCGTGACTGTCGTCACCGGAGGCGTACCAGGCAAGCAGGGCGGGTTCGGCAAAGCCGAGGTCATACGATGCCTTGCCTGCAAGGTACCAGCCTTCCTGATCGCGCAGGGACTGCTCGCTGTTGCTGTAACGGGTGTGGCCATAGGCGCCGTCCAGGGCCAGCGTCAGCGCGTCAAGCGGCTTCCACTCCAGCCCCAGACCGCCGAGGAAAATGTCGGCGCGTCCATCGCCCACGATATTCCCCTGTTCTTCCATGGGATTTTCGAAATCCTCCGCCGTCTGATCGCCTTCCGCATTCTTGCCCTTGGCGCCATAGAGCAGCCAGGGCGTCAGCGTCAGACTGTCAAAACCGGCGCTGCCGATCAGACCGAACAGGTCAAATTCCCTGCTGACCACCGGATCATCCGAACTGCGGTACAGGCGCGTCCAGAAGGCCGTCAGATTATAGCTGCCGGCAAAAGGAAGAGAAGCGACCACACCATCGCCAACCATATCGGCGATGATGGGCGAAACGCCGGCATAGGCCGGCATATCAAAGGCATGGCGGCCCATGCGGATCTTCATCTCAGTGCCCGGAACCTTCCAGTCAATATACGCCTGGCGCAGCTCCACAGTCAGTGCCTCACTGCCTCCGGACCCGCTGTCGTTGCTGGTGCTGCTGCCAAGTTCCCACTCGTTGTTTGTCTGGAAATAACCCGAAAGGTTTTCGTTGACGGAGAGAGACAGCCCCAGACGGACGCGCTGCTGATTACTGGCTTCATTGGCGCCGCGGAAGCCCACGGAGCCTGTCTGATACTGAAAGAGGTATTCGCCGTCGACGCTGACATCGACAGCCGAGGCGGGGGAGGAAGAGGAAGCGAGCACAAAGCCGGCCAGAAGGAAAAGTGTAGCGAGTTTTTTCATAAGAAGTCCTGCATGTTTTCCGCTCGAAGCGGGAATCTGAAGCGCCCCGGCTGCGATGTGCTCTCCGGCCCCCGCCTTTGCTCGCACGCATACCGTTTGCAGCCAGTACCTGACGCAAAACCGACCATCTCTCAAAATCGAAGGATTGTCAACATTATTGAAAATGAAATTCAATTTAAATTATTTTTTTATTTCCAAATTTCGCTCTCCGCCAAGGAAATTTGAAAATTTTCGAAAAATGTTCTGCGTTCTTCTTCCTCAAAAAGCAGGACAGGATACGGCAAAACTGATAGAAATCCCTCACTGTCAATAATTTTGAAAATGAAATTTATTTTTGATAACTAGCCGTTTTTTTTTCACTCTCCGGCGGATCCTCTGCCACTCGGAGCGAAGCCGTCTGATCCCGTTTCCTTCCATCCATGCTCCGTGAGTTCTGTCCGCGGCTTTTTTGTCTGCCACAAGCGCAAGAAAGCCGCAGGTTCAAGATGGTACGCCACTCTCCATGTGCCTCCGATTCCTTGCAGGAACCAGCGAACCGGACGAATGCGATTTTCCCAGTTGTCATGAACCTGCGACTTTGCACAGCAGAATAAGGAATTTTTTTTGCGGGAAGCGCACGTGGCAGCGGCAGCCGGAGTTTTGTTTACTTGCCTTTCCCTTCCCCACCCCCCGCGGAACAGCAATCGGAAGCAAGCAGATAATGCGGACGGCTTCTTCATCCGGTCAGAGCCTGCGAATATGGCCACGCAACTGAAGCGAGGAAAACCGGCGCGAGCGGGCAAGCGCACTCTGCCGAAACAAGGGAAAATGCCTGGGGATCAAACCATAACGGTGAAATGATGCACTCTGGCGCCAAGTCCTTCTTTGCAAACCATTCCATATGACACAAACGTTTTGACTTCTGACTGCATCCACAATCTTCGGCGGGGCACAATGTAAATTTTCTCTAAAAAAATGCCAGTAACAGGAAAAACTTCTTCCCCTGCAGCGCACTTGCAGAAACACGCTGGAATTGTTATTCAAGGAAACGAACTGTTGGCAATCTGGGAACGGCTGAAGGTTCGCTCTCCGGCCATAAACCGGAAGCATAAGAAACGCCGCTGACGGCAGGACGTTCTGAAGAGTCGGACTCCGTTTCCCCGTATTCCCGGCAGTTCGCTGAGCCACAGCGCATCAAGCGTCTGAAAAGGCCATGCACCTGCTCACTTTTAATCGGCAAGGGGAAAACACATGTCTGAACAGGAACACAAACTGGAAATGTATGGCGGCATCTTCGGGGGATTGATTCCCCTGCTGGTACTGATCATCGGACTCGTCTGGCTGTCCGTGGCACAAAGGGGCGGAACCAAGCCCTTCTGGGCCTGCGCATGGATCGCTCTGGCCGTAGGGCTGTTCTTCGCCAAAAACAAGCAGGACTACTGCCTTGCCGCCATGCGGGGCATCGGCGACAAAACGGGCATCGTTATCGTGACGGCATGGCTGTTTGCAGGTGTGTTCGGCAGTCTGATGGCCGCAGGTGGACTGGTCAAGGGCCTGCTCTGGATCGGCATGACCACAGGCGCGCAGGGCAGCATTTTTGTCTGTCTGGTCTTCCTTGCGGCCATGCTCTTTGCCCTTGGCACCGGGACCTCAACGGGGACGTGTATTGCGCTCTCTCCCGTTCTCTACCCGGCTGGTGTGTTCCTCGGAGCCGATCCCGCCATGTGCGCACTGGCCATACTCTCCGGCGCGGCCTTCGGTGACAACCTGGCCCCCATCTCCGACACCACCATCGTTTCCGCCTATACCCAGGGCGCGACCATGCGCGACGTGGTGAAGAGCCGCTTCCCGCTGTCCGTATCGGCGGCCGCCATCGCCATGGTCATCTTCTTCATCTTCGGCGGAAACGGCCATGCCGCCAGTCTTCCTGAAATTCAGGCCAACCTTGACCCGAAGGGTGCGGCCATGCTGCTGGCACTCGCAGTGGTGGTGATCTCCGCGCTCAGAGGCCGCCACATCATCGAATCACTCATCTACGGCAATGTGGCGGCAGCCGTCATTGGTATCGCCATCGGCAACCTCGTTCCCACGAGCATATTCGGCATTCCCGCCAAGAGCGGTGCGTCCACGGGCATTGTCCAGAACGGCATTGAAGGCGTCGTGGGAGCGATCATCTTCGCCATACTTATTCTTGCGGTGACCCAGATACTCGTTGAATGCGGCATCATGCGCCGTGTCCTTGAAATCGCTCACAAGAGCTTCGTATCCACGGTGCGGCAGGCCGAATTCTTCATCATCGGCGTGACCATCCTTGCATCCATCCCGATCTCGGCCAACGCCCCCGCAGAGCTCCTGGTCGGCCCATCGCTGGTAAAGCCCACAGGTGAAAAGTTCGGCCTTGCGGCTGCACGGCGTGCCAACCTGATGGACTGCGCGGTGTGTACGGTGTTCTTCATTCTGCCCTGGCATATCGCCGTAGCCGCATGGTACGGCGCGGTACACAGCGCGGCAGAAGCCTACGGCATCGCAGCGCCTTCCATCTCAGCGGCTCTGTACAATCCCTATTCCTGGGCGCTTCTGGCCGTCCTCACCTTTTCCGCCTTCACCGGTTGGAATCGCAAGTTTGCCAATGCCGGAGAAAAGGGCGAAGGCGCCTGATCCCGTCTCCCCTCCATCCACGCGCCGCGGATTCTGTTCCGCGGCGCTTTTTTCGTCTGCAAAAAAGCCGCGCTCCATCCTTTTTGAAGTTTTGCCGAAAACGAACTCACACGGCACTCGAAAGATATGCTGTCTGACGGCATAAAAAACGAAGCCTTCGCCGCGGGACACCATGCGCACCCGCTTCCGGATGGAACGCTTCTCCATCCCAATCTGCGGAGTTTTCTCTTCCCCTTCCGGCGATTTAACGCTAGGAAAATTGTTGGAAAAACGGAGGCTCAACGGATGAAAAAATTCGTATCGCTCTGCGTTATGTTCGCCCTGCTCTTCTGCGCTGTGCAGGCTTCCGCCGGAATCCTTGAAACAAAAAAGCACGGCAGCTGGCGCTCCTTCATCGTCGACAGCGAAGGCTACCAATTCGCAGGTATGTCCTGTTTGCACAAAGAAGTCTCCCTCGTCGTCTGTTTTTATCCAAAGCAGTTAACCTCTCCGAAACACTACATGATTCTTTTGATGTCTCCGCTCGATGGATATAACAAGCCGCACCGCAAGAACCTTCGTGTTCCAGGTCAGATGCGGGTCGACAGAATGCGGCTTTACGATATTGACTGTTCCTTCGAGGCGGACAAGAACGATCTGTTCTGCTATCTGAACGGCGACCTTGCGCCCGATTTCTTTCTCGAAGCCATGAAGGGGAGCACCGTCAGAATCAAGGTAAACTTTGAAGAGCCTGTCATTCTGAAATTCCCCCTTTCCGGCTTTACGGCAGCTATGGACAGATGTGCGTATCTCCTCGAACGGCTGGAAGCGGAGGGAGAAGCCGGAACGAATCCCGATGAGCAGTATTTTCGGGAAAGGCGCCGTCAGCCCCGCCCCAGACCCGACAGCAGGCGGGATCTCGAATATTTCTAGCCGGATTTCCCCGGCTTTTCCAAAGTCAACGCTGCACGGCGGCATTTCCTTCCGTACCAGCCCGGGCGCTCTCCCCACTCCCTGCGGCTTTTTTCTAACGCCTCTCTGCGAGAGCCAGGGCAGAACTAATACGGGAATATGCGGGAAAGCTACGGCTGACGATTCACTCTCCCCGCCCGTCAACACCACCAGTAAAAACGGCCTCGCCCTGCCGCCGGACATGCTTTGCAAAGGTTTTGCGCCCGTTGTGACTGCAGCAGCGTACGCGAGTCGGTTCGTGGATCAGACAAAAGAAAAAGGCCACGCAAAAGCATGGCCCGAAAAATGGTGGGACGTGCGCGATTCGAACGCGCGACTCTCTGCTTAAAAGGCAGGTACTCTACCGCCTGAGTTAACGTCCCCGCAACAGTCAGAAAGACATAGCGCCGAACGCCTGGAACGTCAAGAGAAAATGCGCACTATTTCTCGCGTGTCAGAACAAGCGGGATGACATGCAGAGCCGTTGAAACTTCCTCGGTGTCTCCCAGGCTCCACGTCCAGGTTCCATCCTCCCAGCCTACGCGCCGGGCTAGTTCAGCGGTGACTCCCCGGATGTTGATGACGGGATGCCGCAGAAACACCGCAGGCAGTCCGTGGGTTAGGTTGCAGGCAAGGCAGGCATGGCCGCGCTGATGCAGTTCGAAAAGGAACTTCAGCGTGTCCGCGTTTCCTGAAAGCAGCGAGAGCCGGATGTCATAGGCGCCGTCCTCGGCATCGCCGAAAAGCGCTTCAAAAAACTGATCCGTCCGTTCCGGGGGAAAGACCTCGTTCAGACAGGCCGGGGAAAAGATCTCTTCATGGCTGGACATGGTTGCCTCCTTGCAGCGCAAAGCCTCTGAAAGACACTATACGTTCCGCAGCCTCCTGCGGCAAGAAAAAAAGCGTGTGCTGCCGCAGCGGCTTTCCGGACTCCCTCCGCGCCCCCCGCAGGGCAGCACGAAAACCATCGCACACCACAAAAAACGTGACTGAAGCCTCCACAGTGAGACCGCCGTGAACCTCCATGAAACGACGCGTACCTCTGCAGGAAGGCAGAGGCGTTTTTCAGGCTCAATTCCGCAGTGTCGCCACGATGCCGCGGGGGTCAAGAAGAAGGTCGAGTGCGTCAAGAACGTCCGTCACCACGATGTCCGCACGTGCCAGAGCCGCGAACCAGGCACCTTCCCTGCCCAGGACGCCGAAGGAGAGCGCTGCTGCCTCCAGCATGAGCGTATCGTTACGGCCGTTGCCTATGGCGCAGCAGCGCTGCCGCCCAAGCCGCTCCACCACGGACAGTTTCGCCTGCCCTTCGTCCCTGTACGGACGTGCTTCACGGGGCGGCAGAATATCCACGACAAGCCCGTCCGTCCCCCATTCCTGCTCAAGTGCGGAACGCACCGTGCCGAAGGTGTCCGCCGTGAGTACATGGATTTCCATCTTCCTCGCCAGGCGGCGCAGGCGTTCGCTCACCCCGGGCAGGAGGACGCCGCCCCCGGCGATGGTGCCGTTGTAGTCGAGGACAAGAACGTCCAGCCTGAGGCGCCCCCTGCCGGGTATGTCCAGCGTCAGCGCGTCACGCACGGCGCATCCTCCTTCGTCTCCTGCAGCAGGGCTTCCAGGGTGCGTTCATCCAGTCCCTCCGGCGTGCAGGCGCGTGGGGATGTGCCGCCCGTGCCCATGATGAGCAGGGTTGAGGCCAGGCGCAGACTCTGGGAAAGACTGTGGGACACCATGACAATGGGATAGTGCTCCACCAGGCGCAGAAGCAGTTCCTCCACATGGCGCGCGGCGTGAACGTCCAGAGAGGCCGTGGGTTCGTCCAAAAGAAGCAGTTCCGGCTCGAGAGTCAGTGCGCGGGCCAGGCAGAGGCGCTGCTGCTGCCCTCCCGAAAGGCGCTCCGCCGGCGTCTGAAGCCTGTCATGCACCTCGCGCCAGAGATCCACCTGACGAAGCGCCGCCTCAATGCGTCCGTCAAGCTCAGTTCCAGGGCAGTCCGCCACCGTCTGAAGCGGCAGTGCCATGTTCCGATAGACGCTTGTCGGAAAGACCTGCGGGGTCTGGAAAACCATGCCCACGCGCCTTCTCAGCTCGCGCAGCTCCAGAGGCGGCTGATCCCCGCCTGGATAGACAACGTGCCGCCCGCCGCGCAGAAAAAGCTCCACCTGCCCCGTGGTACGGCAGCCGGGAAATTCCCCGTTCAGCCTGTTCAGGGCGCGCAAGAGCGTGGTTTTACCGCAGCCGGAACGCCCTACCAACACGGAGATTCCTCCGCCCGGCAGAGAAAGTTCCACGTCTCTGATCACGGCGCGCCCGAAAAAGGAGACGCTCAGTCTTCGGACGGCCACCGCCGGCATTTGCTCCATAGACTACCTCTTTCCCTGCCAGCGCCTGTGGAACGCACGCTCCAGAACACGGGCGGCAAGGAGCAGCACACAGGAGACCAGCAGCAGGAACACCGCCGCGCCAAAGCCGCGCAGAAGCTCTTCCTGATCCTGATACTGGGCGGAAATGTAAAAGATTTCAAAGGAGAGCGCCTCAAACTTGTCGAGCAGTCCCGCCGCAAGTCCGGCGTCGGCCACCACGCCCGTGAACAGGATGACCGCCGTGTCCTCTGCGGCCCGCCCCACCGCAAGCACCACGCCGCCGGAGATGCCGGGAGCTGCCGCGGGCAGACAAAGGCGAAGCAGTGTCTGCACACGGCTCATGCCCAGAGCGGCAGCCGCGAGCTTCAGCGTTTCAGGCACGGATTCCACCGCCTCCCGCGTGGAGACGATGAGCACGGGCAGCACCAGCAACGCCAGGCAGGACGCAGCCAGCAGCAGTCCGGTGTTCGCTCCCGGGAAAAAGGTGCGCCGCAGGAACAGGATGAGCATGAAGCCGAACAGTCCCATGACGATGGAGGGCATACCCGCGAGCATGTCCACGGCGGCCCCGAAGACGTGCTTCTGCCGCGGCGTGGCCAGCCCCGCAAGGTAAAGCCCGCAGCCCACGCCCGGAAACAGCGCCAGCGCCACGGTGAGCAAAACGAGGCGGAAGGTTCCGGCACAGGCTGGCCAAAGACCGTCCCACACGGGGACGCGCCCGGACACTGCGTCCAGAGGCGGAACCCCGGCGAACAGCAGTTTTGTGCCCAGCACCGGCAGGCCGCGCCAGAGGAGATAGCCCAGGAGGATGAAGACGAAGGCCGGAACCAGCACGGCGGAAAGCCTTGCCGCAGCCTGAAAGCAGCGGAAGCCGGCGTCCCTCATGAACGGCCTCCCAGGCGCCGCAGGCAGAGGCTGACCACAGCGTTGACGGTGAGCAGAATAAGCCCGGCCATGAACAGTGAATCATAGGCCGCGCTGCCCGCCTCGTTGGACGTGACCAGTGCCATGTGCGCGGTGAGTGTGCGCAGGGCAGCAAGGGGGGAAGCCGGAAGCTGCGGGGCGTTTCCGGCCAGCATGAGCGGAAGCATGGTATCCCCGACGGCCCGGCCAAAGCCCAGAATGGCGGAGGCCAGCAGCGTGTCCCTGGCGCGGGGCAGGACGACGTGCCACAGAACTTCCATGCGATCCATGCCCAGAGCAGCGCCGGACAAGGCCACGGACTCAAGCCGCGCCCCCAGTCCGGCCTGAAGCACCAGCACCACCGTGGGCAGGATGAGAACGCCGAGCATGACGGCGGCCGTCAGCCCGCTCATGCCCGTCCCGCCCAGCCAGCTGCGGATAAAGGGTGAGAGCAGGAACACCGCCGTGAAGCCGTAGACCACCGTGGGCACGGCGGTCATCAGGCGGACCAGTTCGCCCACCAGAGCGCGGGAGAGACGAGAGAAACGGCCGGAGGGCGGAGGCGCGATCAGCCAGCAGCACAGAGCCGCGGCCAGAGGCCAGCCCAGAGCGAGAGCGGATGTACCCAGGATAAGCGAACCCGCAATCATGGGCAGAATGCCGAACTTTCCCTGCGCCGGAGCCCAGACCCAGGAAAACGGGCCTCCGCTCTCCCCGGCGCTGAACACAGGCAGAGCGAAGGCCACGACCATAAGCACGAGCAGCGCGATGCCCGTCATGGACAGGAAGAGGGCCAAGCGAAGCGCCAGCCGCCCCGCTTCCCACCTGCGCGCACTACCGCCGCCGGACATCGCGCCGCACTCCTCTTACTTCTTGTCCACAGGGATGTAGCCGGAGCTGGAGATGAACTCCTTGCCGTCCGGCGAATAGATGTAATCCACGAACAGCCGCGTCAGGCCGGAAGGCTCGCCCTTGGTGTTCATGTAGAGCAGTCTGGTGATGGTGTAGGAACCGTTCGCGGCGTTCTCCTGAGAGGGAACCATGCCGTCTACGGTCACGCCGCAGATGGAATTGTCCAGATGGCCGATGCCCACATAGCCGATGGCGTTCTCGTCCTGAGCCACGGCGGTTTTCATGGCGCCGTTGGAATTCACCACGTTGGCGCCGCCGGCGGACGTGCCTTTGTCCAGAGCGCGTTCTTCAAAGGTCTCGCGGGTACCGCTGCCGTCCTCGCGCACATAGAGAGAAATGGGGGCGTCCTTGCCGCCGAGTTCCTTCCAGTTCTTCACCTTGCCCGCAAACACGTCCTTGAGCTGCGCCTTGCTCATGGCCTGCACACCGTTGGCGGGGTTGACCACAATGGCCACACCGTCAATGGCGAAGGGAAAGGACACCAGCCCGTAACGGTCGATTTCACCCTGCTTCAGAGCACGGCCGGTATTGCCGATCTGTACAAGCCCCTCGCCAACCTTCTGCACACCCACGCCGGAGCCGCCGCCGGCCACGGTGATGCGGATGTCGTGGTTAGCCGTCATGATGGCCTGAGCCGCCTTCTTCATGACCGGAATGTGCGCCGTGCCGCCCGCGATGTCGAGCGTGCCCTTCTGCCCGTTGAAGCTGTCCAGAGGCGCGGCCGCAGCCAGAGAAGCGCTGAGCAGAATAAGTGCCAGAGCCGAAAGAATGCGTTTCATGTCTACCTCGCTGGCGAGGCGGCACGTCAGGGAATACGCGAAAGGACGCAGGGAACAGCAGAAAGTCCCGGCTGGAACGCCCGACAAGACACACCGTGTCTCTGCGCGTGATTTCGTCAGGTATTCCTGAAGAACATGCCGGCCTCTGCTGTAAAAAGGATAAAAAAAGTTTGCCTTACCCTTTTTTGTATCAAAGCGGTTCCGGCGTCAAGCGTACGGGAGCCGCCCAAGGGATGATTTTATGAAAAAAGGCGCAATGCCCTCCTTCTGCTTTGTCCTTTCCTGCCAGGATGAAGGCGGCAGCGCCCCCCTTCAACTAGTTCCGCCCTGCCCCGGACTTCCCGCCCTTCTTCGCTGTGGAACGGTTGACCTTATGGGCGCTTTCCTCCATGCTGGGGACATGCTCCTCTATCTGCACGTCCCCTTCTGCCGCAGCAAATGCCGCTACTGCGCCTTCTTCTCCGAACCGCTCCCTTATGACGGCGGTGCGGCTGAGGAAACGCTCTCCCTGTGGGCAGCAACGCTCCTTGAAGACCTGCGCCGCTGGGGGGAACATCTTGGCCATCCCGCCGTGGAAACCGTGTATTTCGGCGGAGGCACGCCGAGTCTGGTTTCTCCGGCCTTGCTGGGAAAGCTGCTCGACGCTGCGGCCACGGCCTTTGCCCTTGAAGACGGCGCGGAAATCAGCATGGAGGCCAACCCCGAATCCATGACGCCGGAACGTGCGCCGGACTTCCGCCTGGCCGGGGTGAACCGCATTTCTCTGGGTGTGCAGGCTCTGGACGATGCACAGCTTTGCGCCGTGGGCCGCGTCCACGACAGGGCTGTGGCACTCCACGCCTACGCGGGCCTGCGCAGGGCCGGATTTCAAAACGTGGGGCTGGACTTCATCTGGGGACTCCCCGGCGAAAGTCTGGAAAGCTGGCGGCAGCAGCTCGAAGAGGCGGCAGCCCTGCGCCCGGAACACCTCTCCTGCTACGGGCTTACGCCGGAGGAAGGCACACCGCTCTTTCGTGAGCGCAGCGCTCTGCCCGGCGAAGACGTGCAGGCAGCCATGTACCTTTCCTGCGGAGAAATTCTGGACGGCGCGGGCTACGAGCAGTACGAGGTCTCGAACCACGCCCTGCCCGGCCACGCCTGCCGCCACAACCTGGGATACTGGCGCGGCGCAGATTATCTGGGCCTTGGCCCTGCCGCCGTGAGTACGGTGGGCGGGCGGCGCTGGACGCAGCCTGCCTCCCTGCGGGACTGGCGGGAAGCCGTGCACGAGGCCCGCTTTAACGCCGGGACTGAGGCTCTGTCCTTCACGGAGCAGGCAGAAGAACTGGTCATGCTCAGTCTGCGCACCAGCGAAGGGCTGGACGAGGGCCGCTACCGCGCCCTCACCGGACGGGACTTTGCCCGTGACAACGCAGCCTTTCTGCGCGAGCTTGCCGCTGCGGGCCTTGCGGAAAGGAAGTCCGGCCGCGTCCGCCTGACCCGCCGGGGTATGCTCCTTTCAAACAGCATTATTGAACGCTTCTTTGAAGCTCTGCCGGAGGCTCCATGCCTGCACTGACCGCGGCTTCTGCCGCCCCCGTGGGCAGACTTGCCCCAAGCCCGACGGGAGCGCTGCATCTGGGCAACGCCTGGGCCTTTCTTCTGGCCTGGCTTGCCGCACGCACGGAGGGCGGACGCGTTCTGCTGCGGCAGGAAGACATTGACCCGCAGCGCTGCCGCCGCGTCTGGATGGAAGGCATAGAGCGCGATCTGGCCTGGCTGGGGCTGGATTGGGACGAAGGCCCGGACAAGGGCGGCCCGGCCGCGCCCTATGTGCAAAGCAAGTGCGGCGAGTTCTACGCCGCGGCGCTGGAAGCTCTGGACAAGCGCGGACTGGTCTACCCCTGCTTCTGCACACGCCGGGAACTGCGCCGGAGCGCCCCACGGCGCTGCCGATGGTCTTGGCGACGCGGGCGCGGCCTATCCGGGAACCTGCCGCCGCCTCACCGCGAATGAGCGGGCAGCCAGACTCTCTGCAGGACGACACGCCGCCCTGCGCCTGCTCTGCCCGGACGGAGAAGCCGGGCGTACGAAATTTACTGACCTGGTACTCGGCCCGCAAAGCTTCACCCTCACGGAATGCGGGGGAGACTTCGCCCTGCGACGCTCGGATGGCGTTTGGGCCTATCAGCTCGCCGTGAGCGTGGACGACATGCGCATGGGCGTGACCCAGGTTGTGCGCGGGGAAGACATACTCCTCTCCACGCCGCGCCAGCTCCTTCTGTACCGGCTGTTCGGGCAAGGGCCGCCGCAGTTTGCCCACGTCCCCCTGCTGCACGACGCCCGTGGTGAACGCCTGGCCAAGAGGCATGCCAGCCTGAGTCTTGCCGCGCTGCGGGAACAGGGCTGCCGCCCGGAAGCCGTGGTCGCCTGGCTTATCAGAACGGCGGGGCTGGAAGGCTTCGGCCAGGCAGTGACACCCCGCATCATCGCCTCCAGGCTGCGCGCTGAAGGCACGGCGTTCCCCTGGCGGCGTCTGCCCAAAGAACGCCTCATCGTGCCCGATGGCGTGGAAGCGGACTGGCGCTGACGGACCGCCGAAAATTTCCGGAGTCTCTCATGCCGTCCCTTACTCTCTCGGAAGCAGACGGAACTTCCCCGCTCGACGGAAGTACTCTTTAAACAGATAAGGCGGATACGGAACGGCGGAAAAGCGCGCCTTTCCGTGGACGAAACGCGTTCCCCCTACGGCCAGATGCGGCGCACGGCTCCGGCATGGGCTTCGAGAACGCGCAAGGCGGCTTCCGGCACCAGGCCCGCGACGCTGCGCCCGGCACACCAGCGTTCACGGATGAAGGTGGAACTGATGTCCAGCCGCGGCGCCGGAAGAAAGGTACACGCGCCGCCTCCGGCAAGGGCCACGGTCTCCCGCGAGACGGGGAAGGGGCGGCCTTCTTCCAGACTTCCCGGCCAGAAGCGGCGTATGCTCTCATAAAAGCCGCGGCCGTCCTCACCGTCGCGGGGCAGCATGACGAGATGCGCGAAGCGGGGAAGTTCCAGCCCGCGCTTCCAGCGGCTGAGGGCGGCAAAGGATTCCGCACCCATCATGAAGTATGGGAGAGCCCCGCCCGGCTGGATGTGCCGCCGGTTCCACTCTTCCAGGGTGCGCCATGTGTAGGAAGGCCGCGCCAGTTCGCCTTCCAGCGGATCGACCTCCAGGAGCGGGATGTTCGACACGGCGGCCTGAAGCATGTCCACGCGCAGGGCGAAGGGCAGGACATTGCACACGCCTTTGTGCGGCGGTTCGGCGCAGGGCAGGAGCAGGACGCGGTCAAGCCCCAGCGCTTCGCCCGCTTCCAGCGCGTGGCGCAGATGCCCGTTGTGGACGGGATTGAACGTCCCGCCGAGTATGCCGATTCCGCTCATGACCCGCTCAGCTCCGCACCTGTCCCTGGCCGAAGACCACGAATTTAGTGGTCGTCAGTTCGTTCACGCCCATAGGCCCGTAGGCGTGGAGCTTGGACGTGCTGATGCCGATCTCGGCGCCCAGTCCGAGCTGGCCGCCGTCGTTGAAGCGCGTGGAGGCGTTCACCGCCACCATGGAAGCGTCCGCCTCGCGCAGGAAGCGCATGGCGCTGCGGTGGTTCTCCGTGCAGATGATCTCCGTGTGATGCGAACCGCAGGCGGCGATGTGCTCCAGCGCCTCGTCCATGTCCTTCACCACCCGCACGGCGAGGATGAGGTCGTGGAACTCATGGCCCAGATCTTCGGGCTGCTGCGGCACGGCGGAAGACCCGAGCAGCGGCAGAGAGCGCGCATCGGCTCTGAACTCCACGCCCGCTTCGCCCAGACGCCGGGCGACCATGGGCAGAAAGATTCCGGCCACGGCCTCGTGCACCAGCAGGCATTCCAGCGCATTGCATACGCCCGGGCGCTGCACCTTGCCGTTGTAGACAATTTCCACGGCCTTTTCGAGATCCGCACTCGCATCCACAAAGGCATGGCACACGCCCTTGTAGTGCTTGAGCACGGGCATGGCCGCCTGTTCGGTCACGGCGCGCACCAGCGCTTCGCCGCCGCGGGGGATGAGGACATCCACATATTCGTCAAGGCGGCACAGTGCCGAAACCGCGTCGTGGGAGGTGATGCCGATAATCTGCACGGCATCTTCGGGCAGACCGGCACTCCGGAGCGCTTCACTGAGCAGACCGCCGAGTGCGAGATTGGAACGCAGCGCTTCCGAGCCGCCGCGCAGGATGACGGCGTTCCCGGCCTTGAGGCAGAGGATGGAGGCGTCCACCGTGACGTTGGGACGAGCCTCGTAGATCATGGCCACCACGCCGAGGGGAATGCGCATACGCCCCACGAGCAGGCCGTTCGGCCTTTGCCACTGGGAATCCATGGCCCCCACGGGATCGGGCAGTCCGGCCACATAACGGCAGGCGGCGGCCATGTCACCGAGAATGGCCGGAGTGAGACGCAGCCTGTCCATGCGCGGAGCGTCCAGCCCGGCGGCACGGGCGGCTTCGAGATCCTGCGCGTTGGCGGAAATGAGTTCCGCCTGCCTGTCCTCAAGAAGCGCGGCCAGCGTTTCCAGAGCCTGAACCTTGGCCGCCGGACTTGCCGCCGCCATGAGGCGGGACGCGGCCCTGGCCTTCTCTCCTGCCAGACGCACTGCCGTCAGCGTATCTTGTTCCATCTCGCCCTCCTTGGAAAGGATGCCTCATCATACGAAGAGAAGCCCGGACTGGCAAGGCCGCCCTGCTCTGCAGTACGTTCAGAAAGATACCTGAGCGTGCCCATGGGCCGGGCGCTTGTCCCGCCCTGTACGGCTTATCCCATGCGTGGGGAGGGGAAGAAGGATGCCGTTTTCGCTTTTTTCAGGATTTTCTTTGACATTTATGTTAATCTTTACTAGCGTGCCCTTGTGCTTATCCTTCCGGCTTCGGCCGCGTTTCCTGTCGACCTTCTCCGCCCTTCAAAGGAGCGTTCGTCATGCCTCAGCGTCCCACCATCAGAAAGCCCGTCCCTCTCACCTCTCCCGATCCGGCGCAAAACGGCGCCGATCCCATCATGGGCGGGGTGAACCTGCCGAAATTCAGCGCCGACATGCAGGCGGAAATCAGCCCCGAGGCCGCTCCGCTCTGGAATTTCGTGCTCAGGAACGCCAAACGCATCACCGCCGCGGTGGTGGCCTGCGTTGTCCTCATTCTGGCCGTGGCCGGATGGCAGTGGTACGCTGAGACCCAGCTTGAAAAAAGCCGCAGTGCCTTGGGACAGGCCCTTTCCATTCAGGATCCCGCCCGCCGTGTGACGGCTCTGGAAAGCTATGTGAAGGACGCGCCCTCCGAACTCATCGTCGCCGCGGAACTTGAAATCGCTGCCGCCAGCGTTGCCGTGCAGAACTACGACCGCGCCGCCGAAGCCTACGCCAGCGTCGCCGCACGCGAGGGAGATTCGCCCCTCGGCTTCACCGCACGCATGAACCGCGCTCAGGTACTCATGCAGGGCGGCAAATACGCCGAGGCTCGAAGCGAATTTCAGGCTCTCGTGTCCAAGGCCCCGGCGCAGCTTGCCTCGGTCATGAACCAGCAGGCAGCCGAAGCCGCGGAAGCCGCTGGGGACAAGGCCGGTGCCATCGCCGCCTACGAAGCCGCCATGAACGCCCTGCCGCCCACCGACAGCGAAACGGCCCAGTTCTTCCGCGCCCGCATCGCCCAGCTCAAGAAATGACGCGGCAGAAAACCGGGGCAGCATCATGGCTATGACAGTATCCCGCGCCGCAGAACAGGATGTCAGCCCCTGGCTGGAATCCCTGCGGCTCATGGCCGGCGAGATGGGGCCGCGGCGCTCCTTCCAGACCAGCCTTACCTCTCTCCTGCGCACCCTTTCTTCACGGCACGACTTCCTGCGCCCGCACCTCGTGCTTTTCGACCCGGAAACCGGCACCCTGCGCCTCAGTATGGCCGAGGCTCAGCCCAGAGAACATCACGGGAACTACACCCCGGGCGTCGGCGTCACGGGACGGGTCTTTGCCACGGGGCGTCCCGTCATTGTGGAAAAGATGAAGGGTGACGGACTGTTCCTCAGCCTGCTCTTTGAGCGCAGCGAGGAAGAGATGGAACGCCTGGCCTTCATTTCCGTACCCGTCCTTGCCCCGGCGAACGGCAGTGCCGCGGCCCGCGAAGTCCTCGGCACACTCAATGCGGACACTCCCTCCGGATCCCGGCAGGAACTGGAACTGCGCTGCCTCTTCCTCCAGACTGTGGCCGCGCTCATCGCCAGCGAATCCGCCTACCTTCAGGACGAGCTTATCCGGCAGCGCTCCCTGACCGCGCAGCTCCCGGGAGAATACCGGGACGGCGGCAGCTCTGCCTCGCCGGTGGCCTTTATCGGCCCGTCCAAGGTCATGCGCCGCATTCTCGAACAGGCCTCGCAGTTTGCGCGGGGCCGTGCGCCGATACTGCTTACGGGAGAGGCGGGCGTGGGCCGGGAACGCCTGGCCACGCGCATCCACCAGCTCAGCGACCGAAGCGACCTGCCCATGGTGGTCTGCCACTGCGCCGCCATTGCGCCGGAACGCCTGCAAAGCGAACTCTGCGGCTATCAGAAAGGCGCCTTCCTCGGAGCCATGCAGACGCAGAAAGGGCTTTTCGAACAGGCCAATCTGGGGACGCTCTTCCTCGATTCCGTGGAAGCACTGCCCGCCCAGGCTCAGGAAAGCCTGCTCCGGCTCATCAAGGAACGGCAGGTGCTCAGGCAGGGCGCGAACGAACCCGTCACGGCGGACGTGCGGCTCATCGTCTCGAGCAGCGCACCGCTGGAAAAGCTGGCGGAGAGCGGCGCGTTCTCACAGGAGCTGTGCAGCCGCCTCAGTGTCTGCTCCCTGCGCATCCCTCCCCTGCGGGAACGGCGTGAAGACATTGTGCCGCTTGTGGAACACTTCCTCCAGCGCAGCGCCGAAACCAGCGAAGAAAACGTCAAGCGCATCTCCTATCCGGCACTCGAACTGCTCACGCGCTATTCCTGGCCGGGCAACGTGGCGGAACTCATGCGCTGCGTGGAAGAGGCCGCGAAAAACTGCGAAAACTTCGTCATCCGCGCAGCCGATCTGCCCCCTGCGCTTCAGACCGCGGAAAGCTCGGCCACGGAATCCGATCTGTCTCTGGGGGATGCGGTGGCCCGCTTCGAGAAGGAACTGCTCGTCGATGCGCTCATCAAGGCCGGAGGCAACATGCTCAAGGCAGCGCGGAATCTGAAGACAAGCTACCGCATTGTCAACTACAAGGTGAAGAAGTACGGCATTGACCCGCATCAGTTCGTCTGCCGCGTCAGATAGCCGCGGCTACTGACCGGGCCGGAAAGACGCCCGCCCTTTGCCCAAACATCCATGCCATGTATCCCGGAAGCTTCGTGCTTCCGTCTTTGCGCTTTCTGTCCCTGAAAGGACGCTTCCCTCAAATGCGGGTCTCGGCGAGATTCCAAGGGGGCGTTTGTGTACCCCTCTCATGAGAGGAGCAAGGAAGGAGCGGCGCTCTGCCCTTTTCTCCCAGACGAACATCGACTCTCTTCACAACTCTTAAGAAAGCAACCTCTCCGAAACGTCTTCCAGGCGGGAAGGATCCTGCCACTCCATAAATAAAGGGGAGAGGAAAAAAGGCATTCCACCGAAGGCAACAGCACCGCACTGCCCTTTCCCAGAAAAAATCAAACAAAAAAACAGTATTCCGTACAGCTCCTTTCCAGACGGAAAGCTATCACTCAACCCATAGCTAAGGGAGCACGGGGAAGCGGTAACCATGTCACTTCTCCGAAAAAAATCAAACAAAAAAAATATCAGTACAATGCCACTCCAGGCAGAAAAGCTCCTCATTCACCCGCCAAATAAGAGGGTGCTGGGGGAATTATTCCCCCCCCCCGAAGCTGTCAGACGCAGCTGCGCCTTACTGATGGTGCCAGCAGAGCTGTTCTTTCCCCCGCAGGCTACCGTTCTCCTGTTCCTGATCCTGCTGTCGTGCTCTAACATCCCCTTTGCATTCGCAGGGAAGCACGGAAAAAAATAGATATTCTGCCCTTTCGGTCTGCAGGAACCGGCAGTATCACAGCGAGCGCGAAATCGGCGCAGGGTCTCTGCCCTCAATATTGACGGAGGCCGCCGTTTCATTGACAGATATACTGTCAACGAAGCTTTTTTTTATAATACGCCAACGGCCGCGTATTGGCAAGAATATTTCCGAGAGTGTTTTCTCTGCTGTGTCTATTAAATTTTTTTCATGTTATTTCAATATATTATTTTTATACCTTTCCTGAAAATCGACAGTATATCTGTCAACGAGTCTCCTGTTTACACCTTTCGCCCATGCCGCGTTGGTGTGCGGGCTTTTACGCCATACATCAATATCCCACAGGGAGACCAGAACATGTGGAACATCACAAAAGCAAAAACTTCACGATTTGACAATTTTTTATTAAAGGCCAAAGCTCTCATACATTGTCCGTTTAACTCAAAAAACCGTAAAGCTTTAAGAAAAGAACTGAAAACCAAAAAATATCTATTAAAATTTCCATTTCATTGTGATGAAAACTTTGACGCGGCACAGATACCAATCTATATCATTTCCTTCAATCAGCTTAGTTATTTAAAACAAATGATTGCTCAATTAGAGCGTCACGGCCTGAAAAATATTCACATTATCAATAACAAGTCCACCTACGAGCCGCTGCTTCAATACCTGGAAGATTGCCCCTACACTGTTCATCACATGGACAAAAACTACGGCCATACGGTATTCTGGACTTCCGGAAAATTTGACGATGTTATCGAAAATTCCCTTTATGTCGTGACGGATCCCGATATTGAATTTAACGATAGTTTGCCCTTAGGATTTATGAAGGACTTATACCGGCTCCTGGGCGAGCATCCTTTCGTATCAAAAGCAGGCTTTGCGCTTAAAATCAGCGACCTGCCGGATACTGAATTCGGCAATACAACAAAAAAATGGGAAAAGCAATTTTGGGAAGTTTGTCTGCCCGACCCTCTGGAAGCCTATCTCGCCGCTATCGACACGACCTTTGCCCTGTACCGGCCGGGAAACATCATGTCCGATTTTTATTCGGGAATCCGGGTTGCAGGCGTTTTTACCTCAAGACACCTTCCCTTTTACCATTTTCTGGACCAGGATGCTGAAAGTCTGTTTTATCTGAACACCGCAAACGCCTCGGGAAGTATGGCGAGGTATCAACGTACCTTGCTGGCGGGCTCTTCCGGCAAGGACGTCTGACGGCTTGAAGAGTCTTCAAGGCGGGGATACTCCTGCCACCCAACAAGTAAGGAATGAGGAGAAAAGCTTTCCACAGGAGCCAACAGCGGAAGTCTGGTCTTTCTCTATTAAAAATTAAACAAAAACAGAATACAGTACACGCCCTTCCAAGTGAAAAGCTCCTCATTCACCCGCCAAATAAGGGGGGGGGGAATTATTCCTCCCGCAGGCTGGCCATGAGGGAATGCTTTTTTGCGGCATCAAGGGTGACGTTGACGAAGAGGCCCGGGCGGCCCCGGCCTTCGGGCATACGCACGTTCACAGGATCGCCCCAGGGATCGCGGCCCTGCCACAGAGGTTCGCCGCCGTCCTGTTTGGGGCTGAGGGCTTCCAGAAGCACGTCGGTCGTGCGTCCGGCGCGGCTGCGCAGCCAGGCTTCGGCTCTGTCGTTCTGGAGGTTTTGCAGACGTTCCAGGCGTTCAAGCTGCACTTCGCGGGGAATCTTGAAGGGCATGGCCGAAGCGCGGGTTCCCGGCCTGTCGGAGTAGCAGAAGGAGAAGCTGGACATGAAGCCGCAGGTATCCACGGCCTTCAGGGTGTCCTCAAATTCCGCCTCGGTTTCGGAGGGGAAGCCGACAATGAGGTCGGTAGACAGGGCGAAGTCCGGCCGCGCCCGGCGCAGGGCCTCCACCACCTGGAGATAGCGTTCCATGGTATAGCCGCGGCCCATTTTCTGAAGCATGGAATCCGATCCGGACTGAAGCGGCAGGTGCAGGCGCGGGCAGAGCTGGGGCAGTTCGGCGAAGAGGTCGATGGTCTCCTGAGAGAGGTCCCGCGGGTGGGCGGAGACAAAGCGCAGGCGGCGCAGGCCGGGGATGGCGGCCACCTGACGCAGAAGCTGGGGAAAGGACGTCCCGTCGCCGCCGGCATCCATGCCGAAGACGTTGACGTTCTGCCCCAGCAGGGTGATGTCGCCCGCGCCGCGGCGCACCCAGGCGCGGCACTCGTCCAGCACGGCCTGTGTGGAGCGGGACTTGCGCGGCCCGCGGGTGTAGGGAACGATGCAGTAGGCGCAGAAATTGTCGCAGCCCTGCATGATGTTCACATAGGCCACGGGGGTAACGCCGCCGGAAGCGTCCGGGGCAAGACAGGGATCGCGGTCGGGAAAGGTTTCGGTAAAGGCGAGGAAGGAGAGGCGCAGTTCCGGCTCCTGAAGCAGCCGGACAAAGGCGTCAGGCACTGAGGCCACGCCGTCGCTCCCGGCCACAAGGCGCACCTGGGGACTGCGCTGCATGAGCTCTTCGCCAAGCTGCTGAGCCACGCATCCTGCCACACCCACCACGGCGCGGGGATTGAGCCGGCGTATGCGGCCAAGGGCGCTGTACACCTTCTGTTCCGGCTTTTCCCGAACCGAGCAGGTGTTGAGAAAGATGACGTCGGCACGTTCCAATGGGCGTTCAATGAAGCCGCGGGCTGCAAGGGCACGGGCCACCCACTGCGAGTCATTGACGTTCATCTGGCAGCCGAAGGTGAGGCAGTGAAAACCGAATCCGTCCATGCGTTCTCCTCAAAAGAACTGAGAGCGTCACATTCCGAAAAAGCGCCGTGCGTTCTGCCCGGCCGCGGTCCAGAGTTCGGCGGGGTCCATGCCCCTCTCCCCGGCAATGCAGGCCGCGGTGAACACGGTGAACGCCGGTTCGTTGAGCTTGCCGCGCCAGGGCATGGGCGCGAGGTAGGGGCAGTCCGTCTCAAACATCAGTCTATCAAGGGGGATGATCCGCGCGGCCTCGCGGAGAGCGGCATTGGCCTTGAAGGTTGCCGCGCCGCCGAGGGCGATGTGCCAGCCGTTGTCCAGAATGCGGGCGGCCTGCTCCGCATCGCCGCCAAAGCAGTGCCAGAGCAGCGGGCGGCCGCTCATGCCCTCTTCATCGAGAATCTGGAACGTCCTTTCCCAGGCGTCCCGCGAATGGATGACTACGGGCTTGTCCAGTTCCCTTGCCAGGCGGAGCTGACGGCGGAACCACGGCTCCTGAAGGGCGGACGGCGAAAAGCCCTCTTCGTAGTGTGCGTCCAGCCCGATCTCGCCGATGGCGCGGATGAGCGGATCGCTGCGCACGGCCTCGACGAGGTGTTCCCACTCCTCTTCATCGGCGCGGGGCACGTCTTCGGGGTGCAGTCCGCGGATGAAGCAGATGTCCGGCGCTGGGCAGGATGCGGCGGCGGTGTCCAGAATAAAGCGGGCGTTCGCCGCGTAGCGCTCGTGCGTAAGAAAGACGTGGACGATGAGCGAAACGCCGGAGAGAGCGGCACGGCTGAGCACGTCCGCAAGCTGCGGCAGAAGGCGCTCATCGTCGAGATGGGCATGGCTGTCAGCCCCGGCAAAGGGCAAGGCGAGGCTTTGGGGCAAGGCTCTGGGTGCGGAAGACGGCATGTCAGTTTCCTCTTTTCTCCAGCTTGCGCCGCACGTCCTGCCACACGGCTTCGGGATCGATGTCCTTCATGCAGCGGAAATGTCCCTGCGGGCAGGCTTTGTGCCCGTGCAGTCCGCAGGGGCGGCACGGGGTATCCGCCTCGATGACCGTGCTGTCCGCGCCGCGGGGGGCAAAGCCGAGACTGCGCACCGTAGGCCCGAAAATGGCGGTCACAGGCACGCGCTGCGCCCAGGCGAGGTGCATGGGACCGGAATCGTTGGTCACATAGCCGCCAAGACGGGCGATCACGGCAGCGAGGGAGAGCAGCGAGGTCTTGCCGGAAAGGTCGAGAAATCCGTCACGCCCGGCGGCGGAGGCGAGGTCACGCACCTCGCGGGCCGTACCCTCTTCGCCCGGGCCGGCCAGCAGCACGACGCCCACGCCGGCTTCCAGCGCGCGCCTGAGGACGTGGGCAAAGCCTTCGGGCGTCCAGCGTTTGGTCGGCCAGACCGAGCCGGGGTGCAGACCGATGGCACGGCGTCCGCCAAGAGGAGCGAGGAGCTGCGCCGCCTCTTCATGGGCGCGGGCCGGCAGGACGAGTTCCGGCCAGTGCAGGGCGGGATCATCGAGAAGGGCGCGGGGCAGGTTCAGAGCCTCGCCAAGGCGGAAGAGGCGCTCGATTTCCTGAAAATCATGAAAGCCGCGGCTGATACGGCGGGTGAAGACCAGACGCGAAAGTGCGGCTTCGGCATAGCCCACGCGATCCCGGGCGCGGCTCTTCCAGGCCATGAAGGAACTGCGCAGGCTCAGGTGGGCGTCCACCCAGAGGTCGTAGCCGCGGGCGCGGATCTCGCGTCCCTGGGCAGGAATGGCGGCAAGACCTTTTCCTGCGCCGCGCTTATCGCAGGTGTAGACGCGGGCGAGTTCGGGCTGGGCTTCAAAGAGCGGGGCCAGTCCGCCACGGACGTAGAAGTCGATGCCGGCCTCCGGCCAGGCGGCCTTGAGCAGGCGGATGAGGGGCAGCGTGAGCACGGCGTCCCCGAGAAAGGCGGTGTTCCAGACGGCGATACGCATGGAGGCCCCTCAGCAGATACGGGGCAGGGGCGCCCCTTCCAGCATGGAGAGCAGACGGCTGCCGCCCATGAAGGTGCAAAGTTCCACGCGAGGGCGTTCCGCGGCCTCGATGCGCCCCACAAGCGCGGCCTCCCTGCCGTAGGAACTGCGGCTCATGGCCGCGAGCGCGGCTTCCGCCCTGTCCTCCGGAACCATGCAGATGAGCTTGCCCTCGTTGGCCAGGTACAGGGGATCCAGGCCCAGAAGGTCGCAGCCGGCGCGCACGCTGTCGTGGACGGGGATGGCCGCCTCCTCCAGCACACAGGCCACGCCGGACTGTTCGGCGATCTCGTTCAGCGTGGTGGCCAGCCCGCCGCGCGTGGGGTCACGCAGGACGTGGACCTCCCCCGCCGAGCGCACGATGTCTTCCACCATGTCCGCGAGAGGGGCGCTGTCGCTCCGCACGTCCGTGGAAAAGGACAGACCGTCGCGCTGCACCATGACGGTAAGCCCGTGGTCGCCCACGGCGCCGCTCACAAGGATGACGTCTCCGGGCCGGGCAGAATGGCCGGAGGGCGCGGGATCGGCAAAGACGCGCCCCACGCCGGTGGTGGTGATGAAGAGCTTGTCGCAGGCCCCGCGGGGAACGACCTTGGTGTCTCCGGTGACTATGTCCACGCCCGCCCGACGTGCCGCTTCCGCCATGTCCGAAACCACGCGTTCAAGAATGCCCGAGTCCAGACCTTCCTCGAGGATGAAGGCGCAGCTCAGGAAGCGCGGCCGGGCGCCCATCATGGCCACATCGTTCACCGTGCCGTGTACGGCCAGCGTGCCGATGCTGCCGCCGGGGAAGAACAGAGGCGTCACGGTGTAGCCGTCCGTGCTCATGGCCAGAGGTCCGTCCAGCGCAAGCACGGCGGCATCGTCCATGCGGCGCAGGGCGGGGTTGTCGAAGTGCCGGACGAAGACGTCCGAGATGAGCCGGTGCGACGCTCTGCCGCCGCTGCCGCTGTCGAGCAGGATTTTCATGAACAGCCTCTGTTGACGTGGTGGGACAGCCCAAGGCGGAACCAAACCGTGACCGCGGCGGGAAACGCCGGAAGCGCGGGCCGCCGGGAAAACGGGAGACAGTATAGGTGAAGTCGGGAAAAAACGGAAGAGTCCCTAGCGCCCCCCGTAACGGTACCAGGCGGCGCAGCTCCCCTCTGTGGAAACCATGCACGGGCCGGTGGGATTCTGCGGAGTGCAGACCGTGCCGAAGAGCGGACAGCGATCCGGCGTGAGGCGGCCGCGCAGGATGTCTCCGCAGCGGCAGCCGGGCACGGGCTTTGTCTCCTTCCGTTCAACGCCGAGGCACCGGAAACCGTCGAAGTCAGCCCACTCTCCGCGCAGGACAAGACCGCTTTGCGGGATGCGCCCAAGGCCGCGCCAGAAGGCGTCCGCAGGACGGAACACCGCGTCCATGACCTGCCGAGCCGCAGGACTGCCCTCCTCACTCACGGCGCGGACGTAGGTATTGCCCACTGCGGGTCTGCCCTCGCGCAGCATACGCACCATGAGGCACAGCGCCGAGAGTATGTCCGCCGGCTGGAAGCCGCCCACCACGGCGGGCCTCCCGAACTCTTCCGCGACAAAGCGGAAGGGGGCAAGCCCCAGCACCACGGCCACATGGCCGGGCAGCAGGAAGGCGTCAATACGCTCCTGGCGATCCGGCACGGACTCGTCCGGCGCTTCCAGAAGCGCACGCAGAGCCGGGGGCACGAGCTTGCAGCAGGGCAGGATGCAGAAATTCCTCACCCCCTGGCGGCGCGCCGTCAGGAGCGCTCCGGCGATGGCCGGAGCCGTGGTCTCGAAGCCCACCGCGGGAAAGACCACGGTCTCACCAGGACAGGAGGCGGCGAGCTTGACGGCGTCCAGAGGAGAATACACCACCTGGACGCGGGCGCCCTCCGCCAGGACGCTGCGCAGGGTACGTCCGTCCGGCCCGGGAACGCGCAGAAGGTCGCCGAAGGCGGCCACGATGACACCAGGCCTGCCCGCGGCTTCGAGGATGGCGGCGATTTCGGAATCATGGGTCACGCAGACCGGGCAGCCCGGCCCGGAAAGATGGGTCAGGTTCGCGGGCAGAAGCGGACGCAGGCCGCTCTGGAAGATGGAAACCGTGTGCGTGCCGCAGACCTCCATGAAGCGCACCGGCCGCCCGAAGGCGTCCAGTTCGCGGGAGAGCGCGTCCAGGAGAGAACGGCAGAGCGCCGGGTCACGAAAGGGCAACGAAAGATCCATGAAGACTCCTCCACGGCTCTGTTTTTCGGTCAAAGCGGCCCGCATGTCAACGGCGGTGCGTCCGAGAGAACGGGCAAGCCCCGCACCCGAAAGACAACACCAGTCAACGGAAGGAACGTTCTTGCCAAGAAAAAACCGTGCAGTAAAAGCCACAGCAGGACTTTTCAGCAAATTTGGGAAGGGAATGCCCCGCACCCCGCAGCGGCATGAGGGGAGGCGTAAGGACCGCCTCACGCCGGCATCAATTCCTAAAGTTTTACTTGAACTTTTACAAGAAACACTCTTTTTCATAGCAAGAACACAAAATATTCCTTATGGTTCTAGGCAGGCGCACACACTCTCAAGTAAAACACGGATGCCAGGAGAGAACCAAGAGGAATCTCTCCTCAAGGCTCCAGTTCTTCCCCCATGCTCTACCCCTCCTCTCCGCCTCTCTCCCTTCTCCCTAGCAGGAACGCCTCGCGGTTTTGGGTACGGCTTCCACCGTCCCCCAATCTTCCCCGTCCTCTTCCCTTTTTCGCCTTCGCTGCTCCTCCCGCTGCTTCTCTGCCCACTCCCCTTCTCCGCATAGCCGGAAAAGCCCTGCGGACGCATGTTCGGGATTTTGCCCCTCACACTGCCGAAAAATGCCCGGCAGCACACGGAAAACAGGCCGATTTCGCTTGACAATCCATAAAGAGAAGGATATTCAACGGTGTTCTTTGGCCCAACTTGTGTTTGATTTCTGGAGGAAACACATGCCTACTATTCAGCAGCTTATCCGTATCGAACGGAAAAAGGTGGTGAAGAGAAAGAAGACCCCGGCACTGCAGGAATGCCCTCAGCGCCGCGGCGTGTGCACCCGCGTGTACACCACCACCCCCAAGAAGCCCAACTCCGCTCTGCGTAAGGTCGCCCGTGTGCGTCTGACTAACGGCATCGAAGTTTCGGCTTACATCCCCGGTGAAGGCCACAACCTTCAGGAACACTCCGTCGTGATGATCCGCGGCGGCCGTGTGAAGGACCTTCCCGGCGTGCGTTATCACATCGTCCGCGGCACTCTGGATACCTCCGGTGTGCAGGATCGCCGTCAGCGCCGTTCCAAGTACGGCGCCAAACGTCCGAAGAACTGATCGTGAACCGCGCTCATTTCACGGCCTCTCAGTGGTTCTGAAGGCCGGCATCCCTTTTTCATGGAGGAATCACCATGCCCCGCAAAGGTCCCATTTCCAAACGGGAAATTTTGCCTGATCCGATCTACAACAGCCGCCTTGTGGCCCGCTTCGTGAACCGTCTCATGTACAACGGCAAGAAGGGCCCGGCGGAAGCCATTTTTTACCGCTCTCTTGAGATTCTCGGCGAAAAGACCGGCGAAGACGCCCTGCACGCCTTTGAAAAGGCCGTGGAAAACGTCAAGCCCCATGTGGAAGTCAAGTCCCGCCGTGTGGGCGGCGCGAACTACCAGGTGCCCGTGGACGTGCGTCCCGAACGGCAGATCTCTCTGGCTCTGCGCTGGCTCATCACCTATTCCCGCGCCCGCGGCGAAAAGGGCATGATCGCCAAGCTGTCCGCCGAACTCATCGATGCCTTCAACAACCGCGGCGGTTCCGTCAAAAAGAAGGAAGACACCCATCGCATGGCCGAAGCCAACAAGGCCTTCGCTCACTTCCGCTGGTAGGCCGCCATGTCGAATCGTACCTTTGAACTCAAGGACCTGCGCAATATCGGTATCATGGCCCATATCGACGCCGGCAAAACGACGACCACGGAACGCATCCTGTTCTACACCGGCATCAACCACAAAATCGGCGAGACTCACGAAGGCGAGTCCACGATGGACTGGATGGAACAGGAAAAGGAACGCGGCATCACCATCACTTCCGCCGCCACGCATTGCCAGTGGAAAGGCCGCACCATCAACATCATCGACACGCCCGGCCATGTGGACTTCACCATCGAGGTAGAGCGCTCCCTGCGCGTGCTCGACGGCGCTGTCGCGGTGTTCGACGGCGTGAACGGCGTGGAGCCGCAGTCCGAAACGGTGTGGCGTCAGGCCAACCGCTACAATGTGCCGCGCATCTGCTTCATCAACAAGATGGATCGCATCGGCGCGGACTTCTTCCATTCCGTGCAGACCATCCACGACCGCCTGAAGGCCAATCCCGTCATCCTTCAGCTGCCCATCGGCCATGAAGACGAGTTCCGCGGCGTGGTGGATCTCATCAAGGGCCGCGCCATCTACTTCGACAAGGAGAGCAAGGGTTCCAACTTCTGGGAAGAGGACATCCCCGCCGATCTCATGGATCTGTACGAAGAGAAGCGCACTGAAATGATGGAAGCCGTGGCCGAGGAAGACGAGGCCATGATGGAAAAGTACCTGGAGGAAGGGACGCTCTCCGAAGAGGAGATCCGCATCTGCATCCGCAAGGCCACCATCGCGCAGACCATCGTTCCCGTGCTCTGCGGCACGGCCTTCCGCAACGTGGGTGTTCAGCTCCTGCTCGACGCCATCGTGGACTACCTGCCCTCGCCCCTCGACATCGAACAGATGAAGGGCAGGAACCCCGACACCGACGAAGAAGTCATCTGCCATGCCGATGACAAGGCTCCCCTCGCGGGCCTGGTCTTCAAGCTGGCCGCCGACCCCTTCATCGGTCACCTGTCCTTCTTCCGCGTGTACTCCGGCTACATCGAACCCGGCATGTCCGTGCTGAACTCCACCACGGGCAAGCCTGAACGCATCGGACGCATCGTGCGCATGCACGCCAACAAGCGCGAAGAAATCAAGTGGGCCGGCGCCGGCGACATCGTGGCTCTCGTGGGCCTGAAGAACGTCTCCACCGGCGATACTCTCTGCCACTCCGACGCTCCTGTGGTGCTGGAATCCCTCGACATTCCGGAACCCGTCATCCAGGTAGCCATTGAGCCGAAGACCAAGGCTGACCGCGACGCCCTGTCCGCCGCTCTGAACAAGCTCTCCAAGGAAGATCCCTCCTTCCGCGTGACGGGCGATGAAGAGACCGGACAGACCCTCATCGCCGGCATGGGCGAACTCCACCTTGACATCATCGTGGATCGCCTCACCCGCGAATTCAACGTCAACGCCAACGTCGGCAAGCCCCAGGTGGCCTACCGCGAAACCATTACCAAATCCTCCAAATCCGACACCAAGTATGCCAAGCAGTCGGGCGGCCGCGGCCAGTACGGTCACGCCGTCATCGAGGTCGAACCCAATCCCGGCAACGGTTACGAGTTCGTCAACTCGATCACCGGCGGCGTCATTCCCAAGGAGTACATCCCGGCCATTGACAAGGGTATTCAGGATGCCCTGAAGTCCGGCGTCCTCGCCGGCTATCCCGCCGTGGACGTGAAGGTCAATCTGGTCTTCGGCTCCTATCATGAAGTGGACTCCTCGGAACAGGCCTTCTACGTCACCGGCTCCATGGCCATCAAGGACGCCATGCGCAAGGCCAGCCCCGTGCTCCTCGAACCCATCATGAGCGTGGAAGTCGTCACCCCCGAAGACTACCTTGGCGATGTCATGGGCGACCTCAACGGACGCCGCGGCAAGGTGCAGGCCATGGAAGCCCGCGCCGGTGCTCAGGTCATCAGCTGCTTCGTTCCGCTCTCGGAAATGTTCGGCTACGCCACCGACCTGCGCTCCCGTACTCAGGGCCGCGCCACGTTCACCATGCAGTTCGACCATTACGAGAGAGTCCCGGCCAGCATCTCTGAAGCGCTGGTCGCCAGCAAGAAGAACTGACCATTCTCAGGCCAAAGAACACCCGGGCCGGAGTACGCTCCGGCCCTTTTTCGTCCCTGACGGCGGCTTGGAAAAAGCTCCCTTTCCTTGCTGCCAAACTCTTTTTCAGGCATTGAAAAGCCTGCGGGAGAAGAAAAAACGAGAGTTTGCTGACGGGACGCTCTTCCCGAAGCGATCTTCTTTTTGAGAACATGCCATGACTGAAAGAGAAAAAATGCTCCGTGGCCTCCCCTACCTGGCCACGGATCCCTCCCTGAGCCAGGAGCGCCTGCGCTGCAAGGAAGTCTGCGCCCGCTTCAACAGCCTGCCCCCGGCGCAGACGGAAGAACGGCGTGCGCTCCTGCGTTCCCTTCTGGGACACACGGGCCGGGACTTCTGGATCGAGCCGGATTTCTGGTGTGATTACGGCTCTCAGATCTCGCTGGGAGAAGGCTTTTACGCCAACCACGGGCTAATCGTTCTGGACTGCGCCCCTGTGACCTTCGGCGATGACTGTCTCATCGGCCCACAGTGCGGCATCTACACCGCCGCGCATCCCCTGCTTCCCGAACAGCGAAAAACCGGACTGGAATACGCACGCCCCGTAACGCTGGGACACGGAGTATGGCTGGGCGGACACGTCACCGTCCTGGGCGGCGTGAGTATCGGAGACAACAGCGTCATCGGCGCGGGCAGCGTGGTCACCCGCTCCATCCCGTCCGGCGTTGTGGCCGCTGGCGTGCCCTGCCGTGTGCTCCGCGAAATCACCGAAGCCGACCGCCTCGCCCTGCCCTGAAAACACCGACTGAGGGCCGCATCTGCTGCCGTACCACAAGGTCATTTCGCCCGCAGTTCGTACTTGCCCTCACTTTTCCGCCCGCTTCCCGTGCCGCAGCGCCTTGCCATGCACAAAAAAAGAAAGGCGAAGCCCGCGAAGGAATTCCGCCTTTCCCGAAAGATTCCCGGCGGTTTCAACGCAAAGGATTTCCTGCCGCTGCCTTCAGCAGGCCGCTCCGCCGTTGAACGGCAAGCTGGTTCCCGTAAGATAGCGCGCGGCATCGCTCAAAAGCCAGGCGGCCATGCCCGCAATATCCTTCGGAGGGATTATCCCCAGGGGCTGGTAGCCGTTTTTTTTGATTTCTGCATCAAGACCGCCCGTTAACTCATCCAAACCACGCAGTCGTTCCACATCGACCACGGCGGGCCGGATACTGTTAATCGTAACACGGTTTGAGGCCAGCTCCCGTGAAAGGCAACGCACTGCGGCATCCATGGCCGCCTTGGACGCCGAATACGCCGTTTTATACTTGTCGCTGGAAATGCTCGCCAGGGAAGACAGCGCTACAATGCGCAAATCCTGCTCTTTCCGCTTTTTTCTGGCCAGAGCACGGACAAACTCGACAAAGGCATAAAAATTAACCCGCATGACTGCGTGCAGTTTCTCCGGCAGCAGACCGCGCAGCCGCATGGCGGCACCCACGCCGGCGCAGTAGACGCAGCCGTCGATCGCTCCCCGTTCCGCATCTATCTTCTCCACCAGGGCAAAAATTTCGGAGAGACGGCTGACGTCAAAGCCGTAGCAGGCATGGCTCCCCGGCGCCATGCGCTGCCACAGTTCCAGCATCTTTTCGGTGCGTCTGGCCACCATGGTGATATTGGCCTCCAGAGAGGCCAGCTCGAGAGCGATGCTCGCCCCTATGCCGGATGACGCTCCGACAACAAGATAATGTCTGCCTTCATGTCCGCTTGAACTCTTCACACTGCGCTCCTTCTCATCTATGCCATGATTACCTGAAAATCAACAGATGCACTGTTGATGAATGCTTGGAAATCATGGGAATGCGCGGACGGACTTTCCGCTTTTTCTGAAGAGCGTCAGCGTTTAGATTTTTTAGTTGTTGCCTGTTGAAATTATTGATTTTCACTCACGGAAAACGTTGAACGGCTCTATTTTTTTGATGAGAACGCTGCAAGAGTGTTTTGTAACCATATAAAAAGACAAATAATTTTATACAAAAACGAATTTTCCCAAGCAACTTGGTATTGCTCATAATCATGATTTCAAGTATGCTGTTTTCCAGGTATTCATCAACAGTGCATCTGGCAATGATACCCGAAGCCCAAAATTCCAGTTCATGCCCCCGGGCCACATTCTTTTCCAGATATCTGCCTGTACGTGTGATGAGCCAGAACCTTACCTCAGCGAGCAGCATATAAATTCCGACAGTTTGACCGAAAGAGGTCGAGCATTCTGCTGACGTGCTACCTTCCACGCAGCCATGATTTTTCTGCACGTCCGGCATCCGCCTTTCCAAGCGCAAAAAGCGAAGCCCGCGAAGGAGTTCCGCCTCTGCTCGTCCGCCGCCCTTGACTGTTCGTGCCGCTCCGCCAGGCGTAGATTTACCGCCGTTTCCCAAGGAGTCTGCGCCGCTTTTTTTTGCACCTCTCCTTCCGGCATCCGTCCCCCCCATCCTGCGCGCCGTGCGCCTTCTGCGTGGGCAAGGCGGCGGTTTCCGCAAGCGTCTCCCCTTTCCCTTTTTGCCGTGCGCAAAAAAAAGGCGTAGCCCGCGAAGGAGTTCCGCCTTTCCCATTTCACCCTTGCCGCAGGACTCTTTAAGAAGTTCTGCCTATGATGTTTTCTTCTGCACTTTTGCGGAGGTGCCGCCGTTCGTCTTTTTGACCGCGCTTCCAGCAGCATTGGTCTTCGAAGCCGCCTTTTTAACCGTGCTGTTGTTTTTCGCCGTGGTCTTTTTCGGCGCAGCGTTCGTCTTTTTCACGGTCTTTTGCACCGTACCCTTTTTGGCTGCCGGCGCCTTGGACGCAGAGGATGCTGCCGAAGTTTTTTTAACGTTCGTTTTAGCCGAGGTCTTCTGTACAGATGCTTTTTTCGCCGATGTTTTTTTTGCCGAGGCTTTTCTGCCCGTTTTTTTTACGGCTTTTTTGGAAATCTTCTTGCGGGCGCTCATGGCCTTGCGAGCCTCGGCCATATCCGCAGGCGTGGCCTTGGTAACAACCTGTTTCGGCGAAGGCAGAACCGCCATGGGATTCATCTGCCGGTTGTCGCGCAGTAGTTCAAAATGCAGGTGCGGGCCGGTGGAACGCCCCGTGGAACCCACGCGGCCGATCATCAGCCCCGGCTGGACATGCGCACCACGGCTGACCAGAATCTGGCTCATGTGCGCGTAGCGCGCCAGCAGGCCGTCGCTCTGCTGGATCTCGACCATGTAGCCGTAGGAGTGATGGTATTCCGCCCTGACCACGACGCCGCTGCGAAAAGCCATGATGGGCGACCCCATGGGGGCGCGGATGTCGATCCCCTTGTGGGAGCGCCGCGAAGAACGCTTGACCCCATACGGGGACGTGATGCACAGGGTGTCCGACCCCGTACACAGATTCTGCCTTGTGTGCATGGAGGCAAGGCGCCGTTCCTCGCTGCTGCCGGGCTTAGGCAGGGAAAGAAAGCTGGGAGCGGCAATTTGGGCTTCTTCATGTCCCAAAAGTTCGGAGGGAACTTCGGAAAGCGCCAGAGGATCATTTTGGGCCTCAATGTCTTCGGAAAGCTCGGAAACCCCCATGGAATTTTCACCCACCAGCGCTTCGGGCCTGCTGGAGGCAAGGGAAATTTCGCGGTCGATGTCGCCCATGTCCCCGGAGAGGCTGACGGGCGGTTCGGCGTTCAGCGCAGGATCTTCTTCGTGTGTCCCGGACCAGAAGGGCAGGTGACCGCAGGCCGTGAGCGTGAAACATAGGCAGCCCGCCGCTACCAGCCCGATCACGAAAGATTTACCTGCTTCGCCCATGCACACTCCTGTCTTGTCTGATACGACACCATATTCATGATATCCCGAAACGGGACTCAAGGCAAGCGCTCAGCTCTCCCTGACGGCGAGGATGACGGCTTCGGCCCGCAGCGGGCTTATTTTGCCCAGACGCACCATGAGTTCCTGCCCGGGAAAGACCTTTTCTCCAAAAAGACTGCGTTTGCCGCGCAGATTGATCTGCACCTCGGGCAGGCTGACGTTCACCCACATGTCGTTTTCTTCTGCAACCTCGGCCTTCCAGCGGCATTCCTCACCGTGCCGTCTGGCCTGCTGCTGGATGTACAGGTATTTCCAGTAGCGCGGGCGCAGTTTCTGCACCTGGCCCACCAGCTCAAGGCGTACGTTCAGGGAAAGCAGCAAGGCGGAGAGCTGTGCTTCGTC
>NZ_CANRLT010000006.1 GCF_947631555.1 uncultured Mailhella sp.
CTCTGGCGTTGTTTCAGCGATTTCGCGTTAACGGCAAGATCGAAGAACTTTTATCATTATTAAAGTGATACTCTCGCAAAAGGGAACGGATGTCTTCAAGGTGGAACGCTCCGTCATCATGTGAGGTCATCCTGTGAGGTTATAGACCGTTCCCGGGAAAACTTCCCCAGGAGGCGGCTTTCATAAAAGTGAAAAACACACTATGTCTGCCCTTCTTCAAAATGCCTGGCAAATTCGTCCTTCATACCCAAGGCTGCGGCAATGGTCTTCAGCTTCTGGCGGCGCCTGGAAAATTCATAGTGGTACACAAGAAATTCCCCATCAGTCCGCACATATTCGGCTCCGTAGGCTGTGCAGAATCTGATACTTCTGACATTGTTCGGGCGAATTTTACTTATAAGCAGTTTCAGTCCCAGTCTGGCCAGGACAATTTCTCGACAAAGGACAAGACAAAAACTGACGCCGGTACTGAAATTCTCCTTGCCTGAAAGAAATATGCCGGATGTACAACTGCTGTTGCTCCAGTCAATGTCTTTAATTTCTATATAGCCAACAGGCGTTCCGTCCCAGCAGCCGATATAGGGCCAGACGGTATCGCCGCTTTGCACCCTGCCGAGCCAGAAGCGCATCACCTGCGGCGTCACCGGCCTCACGTCACCCATGAACGGGAGTATTTCCGGCTTGTTGCGCCAATGGCACAGCATGGGCAGATCCTGCTCCTCCACGCTTCTCAGTTCCACACCGAAGGCGGCAATGCGTGAAAGTTCCGCCCGAAGAGACTCATGTCTTGTCATCTTACTTCCTTTATGGTTTGAGACCTCGGCCTTCAGGCCGATAGAACCCCACCCAGCCCTGAAGGGCTTTGCCGCATTATTGCTACCGTACATCCTTTCCGTTCAGGTTTTTCATGACCGCGGCAAACACAGGCACGAAAAAAGAGCACCGGAAAAACCGGCGCTCTTTCGCGCAAAAAGCGTGTTGTCGGAAAAAAACTGGAAGCGCGGCGTGCCCGCGCCGTGGCAAAGGCTAGCCCGCGCCCGCAGGCTCCTGTTTCTGCGGACTGCATCCCTGCAGAACGATGCGCCCCGCGGGATAGACAAGGGTCATGACGGAGCCGGTCAGACATGTTCCCGCCCCCGCAAGGCCGCGAAGTTCCCCTTCTCCGGCATAGCGCTGCCAGGTATAGCGCACGCCCTCCCAGTCGAGGACAGGGGCGCCCAGCGTGTGCAGGCAGCCGTAATCCATGGCGTGCAGGAAGGCCCAGACCTTGTCCGCCGGCCATGCCGGATTGAGGACGCCGCCGTTGGGCTTTTCCCATGAATAATGCATGGGGCCTGGACCTGTCTTTGAGAGAGAGAGAGAGAGAGAGAGAGAGAGAGAGAGAGAGAGAACCGCTGCCGGCGGCGCACGCCGCCTTTTCTCCGCGCTCAGCCGCACGAAGCACGTCTGGCAGCATCTCGCGGAACAGGCGCACGGCCTCACGCCCCTGCCTTGCCAGCAGGCGGATCGACGTCATCTCCGGGGAAAGCGGGATGGCGGATTGCCGGATGACCGCTCCCGTGTCCACTCCGGAATCCACATAGTGCCATGTCACCCCGGCGAACGCTTCCTGATGGAAAATCTGCCAGGCCTCGCAATGCCTGCCACGGTGTCCGGGCAAGAGAGAGTTATGGTAATTAATGATGGTAATATCTTCACACTCAGTGATTTCAGGCGGAAAGAGAACGCTGTTCACAATGCTGAAAATCAGAAGCGGCCTGGGAGCGGTTCTGATGTATTCCAGAGTTTCTGCGGCACACCGCGTGTGCACCGTGACACCAGGAGCCGACAGCCGTGACCCTGCAAAAGCAGTGGTCAGCTCTTGTTCCGCTGGCTCGATCACGGAGAATGCGACACCCTTTGTCCGCAGTACCTCAGCGCAGGCCGCAAGGACGCTTCCCCTGCCGATCAGAAGAATGTTCAAGTCTCGATCTCCGTGTTTATTGTTCCCGCAGGAATGTTCAAAAGGTATCCGGCATTCTGCCTCAGCTTCAGCCACGCTTCGGGCTGCGCTCCACAAGGGCGCAGATGGCTTTTACCGAGGCGAAGTTTTCCGGCAGGATTTCCAGCGCCGAAATCAGCACACCGAACTGTGATTCCAGCTCCGCCACCAGCTGGACGACATCGAAGCTGTCCAGATATCCGGCTTCGATGAAGTCAACGCCCTCTTCAAAGCCGAAGGTGGGCTGAAGCTCCTTGAGCATGGCAAGCACCTTTTCTTCCATCATGATTCCCTCCCTTTACAAAAATCAATAAAACGTTCAGCCGATTTCCCGCGCGGGATTGCCGAGAACCTTTGCCCCGGCGCCAACATTTTTCAGGACGACCGACCCCATGCAAAGGTAGGCGCCGTCACCGATTTCCACATGCGGGGCCACACGGACGCCGTCCCCCATATAGACGCCCTTGCCGGCCTTCACATAGCCCAGCAAACCGCAGCTGCTGGAAACAGTACAGTAATCACCTATCTCGACATCATGGCCAAAGGTGCAGTAAAGAAGTGTTGCAAAATTCCCAATCGTGCAATTGACCGACATGGAAAAGCCGCCATACACAATGGCGCCTTCACCAATATGATTATGCCGCCCCAGGAAACTCCAAGGGGAAATGAAGCTGTCGAACACCGCGCCGCGGGCCTTGAGCATGGGGACGAGCTTCTGCTTGGCCTGCGGCGAGGCGATGCACATGAGCAGGACATCATTGGGGGCGGGCATATAATCCCTGATGGTGCCAACCACAGGATAGTCACAGGCCTTCCCCTTCAGGGGATCTTCCGTATCGTCCAGAAAGCCCTTGATGTTCCACCTCGGCCCCTGCGCCGCCTGCATATCAAGAATCTGAGACAGCACTTCCCTGCCGCAGCCACCAGCCCCCACGATGTAGAGATCTTTCATATCACACCTGAACCTGGGTTCTTTCCGGCGGACTCTATCCGCCCTTCCACCTGCCGCTTCAGACGCAGACGGTCAATCTTGCCATTGTTGTTGCGCGGCATCTCCGTCAGATGCACATAGACGGCGGGAACCATGTACCGTGGAAGCACCGCGCCTATCTGCGTACGCAGTTCGCGTTCATCGAGGGCTTCCGGCGCCTCATAGAACAGGGTGATCTTTTTTTCCGCGTAATTATAGACAGCGCAGCAGTTCTTTACCGTCTCCAGCCTGCCCACAATCACATTCTCTATTTCGCCCAGCTCGATACGGTAGCCCATATGCTTGATCAGCGTGTCCCGGCGGCCCTTGAACATGATTTCACCACGCTCATTCATCATCCCCATATCGCCTGTTCTGTATATCCGTTCAGGATAGGCGCTGTTCAAGGGATTCTGCACAAAAAACTCCGCGGTCTTTTCCGGGTTGTTGTAATATCCCATGGCAAGGCAAATGCCACGGACACAAATCTCGCCTTCTTCGCCGGGAGCGACCTGCTGCCCGTCTTCATTGAGCAGAAGAATTTCCGTATTGGGAAGAGCCTTACCAATAGGAATGGGTTCGTCATCCTGCAATTCGCGATCTATGACATAATACATACAAAGATCAGAAATTTCAGTCGGCCCATAAAGATTGACAAATGTAGCATATGGCAGATGCCTGCGCCAATAATTGAGCTTAGCCGTAGGAAGGACTTCGCCGGCAAACCACACCTTGCGCAGCTCAGGCAGCGAAAAATGGGCAAGGAGATCCATATTGGCGATATTCACCATGATGGTAGGCGTCCAGAAAAGATAGGTAGCCTTATGGCGAACCAGAAGTTCCAGCATCCGGACAGGAAACGCGGCGAAGCTCTCCGGCACGATTAAAAGCGTCGCTGCGCGCATCATCATAAAGCAGACTTCAAAGATATGCCGGTCAAAGACGCACGGCGCAAGGCTGGCAACAATTTCATGCGTATCAGTCAGCAGCCCGGCGCGGACTTCATTTTCCACCAGATCGATAAAACCGCGATGGGTGCAGGCCACCCCCTTGGGCGTACCGGTAGAGCCTGACGTATTGATGACGCAAAGCAGATCGGTATCGAGACAAGCGTCGCGGCGTTCCAGCAGTTCCTGCACGCGGTCAGCGGCAGGTTCAGGCAGGGCATCGGCATCTTCCACATAAATGACAGGGATCTTGCTGGCCACGGCAAGAATACGGCCGGCAACATCCCGGCGCGTTATCAGCAGATCCGGCCGTATGTTCTCAAAAATATTTCGAAAACGCTGTTCAGGATGTTTGACGTCAAGGTTAATAAATGCGTTACCGCTATAGACGACAGCCGCATCCCCAGTGATGGAATCAGCCCCCTTGGGCGTAAACACTGCCACCACGTGCTTGGTTTCCTCTCCCAGCCGTTCGGCCACGAGAGCGGCAAGCTTTAACGCCCGCATCTTCAACTGGCTGAAGGAAAGCCGGATTTCACCATCGATAACGGCAAGGCGTTCGGGATACGCCGCAGCCGTGTCATCCAGAAATTGCGTCAACTGAGTATGGTACATGGCAGCAAATTTTCCTTTTCCCGCTGCTTACAGGGAATTTTCTTTGTTCATTAACCACGCCGCTGCCTCGGCAACGGCGTTCTGCCAGAAGGCAATATTATGCCCGCCGGGGACGGTGTGTTCCGTCACCTCTATGCCGTATTCCCGGCAGCTCTGTGCGAAACGTGTGCTCTGGGGAAGGCTCAGATAATCTTCAGCGCCATACCACAGCGCAAAGCGGGGAGCAGCCGCTTCGGCAGCTCTGGCATAGAGGGGACGAATGTCGGCGTCAGGCAAAATGCCGCCATCCTGGTCTCGCATGAGCAGCGGCATAATCTTGTCGGAAAACAGCTTGACGAGCGGACGCTGTTCACGATTTTTCCGTGCCCGCTCATCCGGAGAAACGGAAGCGTCAAAGACCCCGGAAATAGCGGCCACGGCGCCAAAGGCTTCGGGGCGGGACAGCGCCCAGTGCGCCGCGCCGAAAGCCCCCATGGAAATACCCAGAAGCCTGTTGTCTTCCCTGAGCCGGGAAAGCGGCAGCATGGCCTGCAGGACAGGCATCAGCTCCAACTGGAGGAAGTCCGCCTGTTTCTCGTAAGGGCTGTTGATAAAATAGCCGTTGCCCAGACTGGGCGCGATAAAGGCAAACCCGTACTGGTCAACGAGGTTTCCCATATTCAGCTTATGAAAAAAGAACTCGCCATCTTCCATGGCGCAGTGAAGCCCCCACACAGCCGGGAGAGCATTGAAGTTCGCCATCAGACCATACGGGAGCGCTCCGGTGATCGGCACAGGACGATGCAGAATTTGAGAAGGCAGAGAGAAATGGAAGGTAATCATGATCATCTCTATCCGAAATTTTCTACATATCACTTAACAGACACGATCCGTTCATGATTAATATTATATCTCATATCTTTTTTACTTTCATCAAACTCCCCATTAATAAATGTACATGGATTATTTTTTAACAAATCATATATAATTTTATAAGCGTCTTTTTCATAAAAGCAGTATAGTTTACTGTTTCCGATATTTTCAACTGCTAACATATTTTTTTTATTCATTTCATCATAAAAAACAGGCACTGGATTTAATTCACAATTTAAATATCTACTGTATAGAATAGCTTTCTTATTTTTATATTCTATTCCATTATCAATAATAGTACCATAAAATTCACGATTATACCGATAAGGAACTTCCATAACTGCTTCCATATAATGCTTATAAGTGAAGCATTGACGCATATCAGCACCAAAAAATAAAAATTTTACACATTTTCCACAGGTATGCAGACGATCATAATTAGAATTTTCACCGATAGAATATATGCTGAGATTGTCGATGAGATTGAGTGTGTCGCCAAGCACATAGACGGAAAGTAAAGGATCTTTCGATCGGACACCTTTGTTGCTCTTGCGAACGTATTCGTTGAGCGCTCCCATGGGAGTGGGACTGTTCTGCACGTCAAAAACTTCATTATTGCAGAAACTGAAGGTAAACGTTGGAAAAACCAGTGTCCTGACACCAAGAGATTCGATGCTGTTGAGCAGCTCAGCCAAGAGTTCTTTTCTTTTAAGCGCTGGGAGTCCAAAATTCATATCGGTATGGATATACAGAACGTCACAATCACCCGCTCCAACTTTCTGCAAAGCAGAAGCCATATGCTGTGAAGTCACATCGCCCATGCTACTATGAAATAAAACAGGATTCATGCTCACCCTTTCTGCGATAATAGCGTTTATCCATTAACAGTTTAACTTCAAAGACTCGGAAAACGTCGCCCACCATCTACATAAAGAATCTGACCTGTAATATATGCAGCGTCATCAGACAATAAAAAGCGCGCAGCACAGGCTATATCATCGACAGTTTTTGGCGGTAAAAGAGCTTTAGGCTCAAAATGTAAATTTGCTGAATTCTCCTTAAAAATAGTTTTAACCATGCGAGTATTAAAAGCTCCAGGCGCAATAACATTGACACGAACAGACGGAGCAAGTTCACAGGCCAAAGCTTTTCCCAACGAAGCTACAGCTCCCTTACTTGAACAGTAATGTGGTTGATAAGCCTTGCCGCCTAACATAACAATGCTAGAAATTAAAAGAATATTACGAAGATTTATACCATTGACGTTTTTCTTAAGCAGGGTGCTGATTATTTCCGTAGCTGAAAAATAGTTAACGTTCATGACTTTCAGACCAACGGAATATTTTGTTTTGGAGATGGGCAACACTTCCGTCATGCCTGCAAAATGGACAAACGCCTCAACCGGCAGTTTTTTTTCCTTGAGAAGCGTTTTCAGAGCGCCCCCCACTTTGTCGGCCTGTTCCAAGTCAAAGGGAAACAGCACAACGTCCGCGCCCTTGCTGGCGCAGGCTTCTCCTACGGCTGCAAGGCGGGCCTCGTCTCTCCCATTGAGAATAAGGTTACGGGAAGAACTGAGCAGCTTGGCCGTCGCTTCCCCCATTCCGGAAGATGCCCCTGTAATAAAGGTATATAAAGCGTTATGCAATTGCAGACCTTACTATTATTCATTAACTTGATAATTGTTTTCCACTCAAAGAGCCTTTTCTGGAGGAAAAAGCCTGCTAACAGGGAACGCCGCCATTGATGGGAAAAATTGCTCCGCTGATGTGGACAGCTGCGGGACTTACCAGATACACCGCCATCTGGGCCACTTCTTCTGGTGAAATGATTCCCAACGGCTGGTATCCGCTTTCTTCCAGGCGAGTTGTAAAATCCCCCAGTGTGGCATCGGCTCCTGTATTCATGGGGGTATTGACAAAGGCCGGTCTGATGAGATTAACAAGGGTACTTCTGGATGCCAGCTCCACAGCCATGATTTTTGCGGCAGTCTCGAGCGCAGCTTTGGAAGCGCCATAGGCGATAAGCTGTTTATCGTGTCCCATGGCGGCAAGCGAAGAAATAGCCACGACCTGCAAAAGGTCCGTGTTCTTTTTCAAGCGCATGAGTTTACGCACGATTTCCACAAAGGAAAACACATTGACCCGCATACATCTGAGCATGCTCTCCGTGGTGACGTCGCGCAGTCTGGCACGAGCCCCCGCACCGGCACAATGGATAAAGCCGTCAATATGCCCCTTCCAGGCTCTGGCCTGCTCCACCATGGCAGGCAGGGAAGCAAGATCCGAAAGATCCGTTTTAATAGCCAGCGCTTGCTCCTCCGGCATGGCAGACATGGTTTCCTGCATACCCGCTTCCCTGCGGGCAAGCAAAATGACAGAAGCACCACGCGCCGCCAGCTCCCGGCAGGTCGCCCTGCCGATGCCGGAAGAAGCTCCCGTGACAAGAACAACTTTCTGGTCGAATGTCTGCATGATAACCACTCTCTCTTGTGATCACTTCTCGAGCGGTTTGAGAAAATCCTCATCAAAACGATGAGAAGTAGTCACCATGGGTACGATGACTGAAGGCTCGATGGACAGGCTGACCACACCCCAGGAGAGTCCGATGCCGAAAGCGCTGACCAGCAGATTCAGCCGTTCCCTTGGGCTGCCCGCATAGGCATCCACCATAGTCAGTGTCGCAGAGGCTCCGTCTGTATTCGCCAGGCGGTCAACGGTCATCGGCACCTTGGACATATCGGCCTTGAGGCGTCTAGCCATGGTTTTGACGATCTGCTTGTTGGCCTGATGGAGTACCAGGCCATCGTAATCGTCCACGGTTTTGTTTTGCTTTTTGAGAAAATCCTTGATACTGTCCACGACCCGTATGGTAGAGAAGGACGTGATTTCCATCCCGTCCATATAGTTGCCGCCGCCTTTGTACATTTCGCCAGTAGGAAGGATTCCTGGGACTTTTCTCCATGCGTGGCGAACTCCGCCCCAGGGGTTATAGAGAAAATGGTATCCTGTGCCATCGCTGTGCAGGGAAATATCCAAAGGAGAATCGTTCGCGTTTTCGAGCAGCAAGGCGGTACAGCCTTCGCCATGCAGAAAACATGAACTCGCAAGCAGCTTCGCGCGAGAACGGTATTTTTGCCAGTGAGCATCGCCGGTGACCATAGCGATGCGCTTGATATGCGGCTGCTGCAAAAGAGCGGCACACACCGAAAGACCATAGGGAAAGCTGGCGCACCCCTGCGTGATATCAAAAACAAACGCATCTTCCGACATTCCAAGGTGATTATGCATCACGAAGGCGTTGCCCGTGCCCACGTTGAAATCCGGGGTCTGCGTCAGAAAGATAAGCCCGTCAAGGCTGCCGGCTTCCCATCCGGCTCTTTCCAGAGCCTTGACCACAGCGGCATAGCCCACATCCGTGGCGGTCTGCTGTGTAATGGAGATATGCCGCTGCCTGACACCTGTCTGTTTGACGAACTGCGCAATGTACGCGGCACGGGGATGCGCCGGATCCATGTTTACTTTCTGGACATGTTCCGGCAGTGCCCCGGCGAGCGCAGCAATTCTCACATTGTCGAAATGGAGAAATGCCATTAGTTTTCAGCCTCCATCACATCCAGCAGATCCTGTACGGTTTTGGAGTCTCTGATCTGCTGACCAGTGATCTTGCGGCCAAACTCGTCCCCCAGCAGTACCACGAAGGACAGGGCGGAAAGCGAATCCCATTCTTCGATATCGTCAAGGCTGGTTTCAGGTTTGAGCGTACCTTCGTCCAGTTCCATGATGTCTTCCAGCGCCGCCAGTTTTTCCTGTGTCGTCATAAAATTCCCCTTTTGGTTAAAGTGTGTCTGGAACCGTTGAAATATCAGCACGTTCCATAAATATTTTCCTCAGAAAACAAGAAAGACAGATCAAAGTACCCTCAGTCCGTATACTCGATGACACCATTCCCCGGATGTTCGATGAGATCACAGAACTCCAGGTTCCCCAAGGGACACACTGCCGCTCCCAGAGAGAGTCCGGCTCCGAATGCGGAAAAACAGACCAGCATTTTTTCCGCAAGCAGACGCTTGCCAAGATTGAACGCAATATTCACCGGAATGGTCGCACACGAAGAGTTTCCAAATTTTTCCACGATATTGTTGAACAGAATATCGCGGGAAACTCCCATCAGATCCGCCAGCTTTTCCAGCATGAAGCGGTTGGGCTGATGGGTAAGGTGATACCGGATATCCTCCTTCTTCACACCGGCGTACGCGCATATTTCTTCTATGAGCGGCGGAACCTCTTCCATGACGAACTGGAACACCGCCGTGCCGTCCATGTACTTGTTGTTGAGAGAGCGAAAGTTGCCCATCTTGTCTTTAAACATTTTTGCCGTTTCGCTGCTGCGCGGCATACGCATACCGCCTGCGGGGGTCATGAGCACTTCCAGGCGGCTTCCATCGTGATGAAACACGAAGCTGATCTTATCTTCCGGATCGTCACTGCGGGTGATCAGCGTCACCCCTGCCGCGTCACCGCAAATCGGGTAGGTATTGCGGTCTTTGATATTGGCATAGCAGGCTCCCGTGATAGTGGTAGCCAGCACCACGGAATCGACTCCGCCCCCGGCGATCATGGAACACGCGGTATACAGACCGGAAATAAAACCAATACAATTTTCATACATATCCACGCAGTGCATATCACGCGGCAGACCAAGCTGCCCATGAATAACCTTGCTGTTGCCCGGCACAGGATAATCTCTTTCCCTTGAAACTACTATCATAGCCTGCATGTCTTCCTTGCGCAGGTATCCCCTGTGAAAGAGGTAATTCAGCGTGTATGAGGCCAGATCGCAGAGCGTTGTTTTCGGATCCGCAATGCGGTGTTCCCTGAAGCCCATGACCTTGCCGAGGCGGCGCGAGCTTTTCTCCGGAAAGGGAAAGTGCTTCAGCTCATCCTCGAAATACGAGACATGCGCCGGCACGGTCGCACAGACTCCGCGGATTTTTACGCCATGAATGGTTGCCTTCATAACTTTTCCAATTCATCCCTTGAATACAAAATCTCACCTCGCGGCACGAAGCCGATCGGCAGCTTTCTCAATCTTGCGAATGAAGACGCGCCGCACAAAGCGTTCAGCTTCCTTTCGGGCACGCGTTTTTGCCTGTTCCGCGTCATAGGCGGCCGCCGCTTCCGGGAAAGAATCGCGGAAGTACTCCATGCGGATGTTTTCCTTTGCGGCGTTTCTCTCCAGGCAGGAAAAAATGTCCAGCATCTGAGGCTTGAAAATGCTCCAGTACCGCCCGTCAAAGTGCCTGTTCAACACCTGCATCCAGCGCAGTGTGGGGTAGGCCCATTTGATACGGTGGTATTCTGGGTTGCTGTACGCCGTTGCCCACACACCGCCGTCATGTCTCCGATAGCCGCTCATGACGTCTTCAAGATAGAGTATCTTGCCTGTCTCGGCGTGAAGAATGTGCCAGTACCAGTCCTGCGGCATGATATGACCGTTGAACCATGCCGGAAGCTTTTCCGGAAAGCGCCAGCGGTACATGACGGAATTGGTCTGGATGAAATTGCGCTTCAGAAGCTCAGGCAAGGTGAAGACGTTTCGCCCCTGCATGAACCGGAAGCCGCCTTTCGCGCGATTGGGCCAGACCTCCTTTTTTCCGGTATTCTGAAAAAATACCTCTACCGGATGAGCGCACACGGCGACTTCAGGGTGGGCATCCAGAGCATCCGCCTGCTTCTGCAGCTTATGCGGATCGATGAAGTAGTCGTCCCCCTCACAGAGGGAGACGTAGGGAGCCGTCACGCCGGAAAAGACCGCGCGCACATTGCCCAGCCCGTAGGTACGTTCCTTTTGCAGGAGCGGGCGGATATGCTTATAGGCGGCCGCGTAGTCAAGGATAATTTCCCGCGTGCGGTCGGAAGAAGCGTCATCGCCGATGACATGCTCAAAGGGAAAATCGCACTCCTGCGCCGCAACGCTCTTTATGCAGTCTTCAATATAGTTCTCATGATTATAGGTAATGGTGAGGACACTGACTTTCGGCGGCTCCGCAGGCCGTACCCTGATGAACGGCGTACCGGCCAGCAGCACATCATTCACGGATTCCGCAATATCCTGCGCCACACTCAGAGGTTGATCGTAAGACAGCGGCAGGCAGCAGATCCGCCCGGCGATGCTGCGGGAAACAGGGCACTCGTTCCGGTGCGGCAGATACTCCAGCGTATCCAGAGAAGGGTGGAAATAACGGCGGATGAAGATGTTTTTTTCGGCCAGTTTTTCTCTCAGCCGCAGCACCTGATCCTCATTTTCCATGAGTACCGGATAATAGCCATAATTGTGCTGCTCAACGTCCGGATTCAGCCGCGGGTGTGTCATCCTGCCAAAGGGAAGGCAGGCATCGTAATAGCCGGCGACCCGCTGTCTGGCACGGCACAGTTCTTCCACATGCGGAAGCATGGCCAGCCCCATCGCCGCATGAAATTCCGACATCTTGGCGTTAATGCCAAGGCTTTTGTAGACTTCTCCCACATGGCCGAAGCTTCCAAGCAAACTGATCTTTTCCGCAAGTTTCTCGCTGTGACAGAGAACCGCCCCGCCTTCAACGGTATGAAAGACCTTGGTTGCGTGAAAGCTGCACGCACTGATATCGCCATAGGAGGGCAGCGGCCGGTTTTTATAGATCACCCCGAAGGCATGCGCCGCGTCAAAGATGAGCGGGATGCCACGGCGGGCCGCCAGTTCCTGAAGCCCCTCAACGGGAGCGGGATAGCCGAACACATGGACACAAAGGATGGCGCGAGTCTTATCCGTCAGGCAGGCTTCCACGCTCTCCACTGTGGGCATGAGCGTTTCTGGGGAAATGTCGGCGAAGACAGGCGTTGCTCCTTCCCACACAATGGCCGATGAGGTGGCAACGTAGGTAAAGGGCGTGGTGACGACCTCCCCGCCGCGGACATCACAGGCGCGCAGGGCAAGCTGAAGCGCCAGCGTACCATTGGCACAGAGGCTGAGGCCCGGCACATCGAAATACGCCTTGAGACGCTCCGTCAGAGAGCGCTCCAGATCCCCGTGATTGGTCACCCACCCCTTCTTCAGCGCATGCTCCAGAATACCTGAATATTCGCTGAAGTCAGGGAGCCAGGTTTTCGTGACAAGCACGGGATCGCGATAAAACGTATAGGCCACAGCGTTATTCCTCACCCACGAAATTACGCAAAAGCATTAACAGACTGACTGTTGGTGTGTTCGAGAAGCTATACCTGATACCATACCTTTTGGCAATACCCACCCTGGACAAAATTTCGGCTGTCCTTGAAAGTTTCAGCCTTTTTTACCCGGAGACAAGCGACATCGTCCGTGTTTATGCGCCTTACGCTTCACTGTCAGATGTACTGTTGATGAATACATGTGCCGAGAGGAAAAAGAGTCCCAGCTTAAAAATGCGAAAACAACGTCAAATGTCCTATTATTACTTCAGGTTGAGGAAATTTTGAGGAACAAGCCATCAAAAATGCCTTGCAAAAAAATTTCTTTGTGTATATCAATTCCATGTATTCATCAACAGTACATCTGTCAATTTTATGTCAGATGACAAAAGCCTGGCAATAAAAAATGATAGTTGTGTATTGTTCATGCTCTTATCTCATCTTAATACTTTCTTTATCTTTTTTATCCTCATCTTACTTCCTTTGTGGTTTGAGACCTCGGCCTTCAGGCCGATAGAACCCCACCCCGCCCTGAAGGGCGTGGTATCTTTGGGGCGGCAGCCTGGGAGGGGATGCAAACCCCTCCCAGGCGCAGAACGCAAAGCCCTGAAAGGCTTTGCTGCATTATTGCTTGACGTATTTTTTTTTGAAATAGCTATTTTTCAATATCACTTAATTTTTCTTATAAATCAATATATTTATACTTTTATAAATGAGAAAAAGCCGATAATTCCCATGTATTAATTTTTGCAGGATAGATTTTACTTGTAATTTTACTTGCCGTTTTTGCCAACAACTTACAATTTTTTTCACCGATATCTTCAACCATTTGTGGCGTAAAATTAGTCAAAATTCGCGTAACAACAGTAGGATCAAAATTTACCCCATTCATTGCCTGGGATGATGAAATTCCACTCGCCAAACTCACACCAGCTCGAATCATGGCTGCTATATCGGCACGATCTTTCCAAGTGTCACGAGACAGTAACGCCGTTATCTTTGTTGCCATCAAATCTTCAAGTGAGGCAACCTGAAGGCCAGTATCTGTACAAATCATCGGACTCCCTACCCGCCCAATATTCAGTCCTCCGAAAAATGATAGCTGGACTCCACTCTTTGTCACCAGAGAAAGTGTAGAAGTCTCTGGGGCCAAATTTTCATAAAGATCAATATCTTTAACCACTTCCACTGCGTCCCGAAGAAACGGAAGCATTGCGTAAATCTCTCGATTTTCAAACTTGTGCATAGAAAAAAAGTCGAAATCGACAGAATACCGATGCCCTAGTTGCAGGGCAACGGCTGTGCCTCCATAAAGCACAAAGCTTGACCTCGCGAGAGGCTCAAGAAGAGGCCAGATTTCTTTCTGCACATCCGGGAGAATTTCAGTATGAGGACTGAAACTGTTGGTCGGAATCATAGGAAATTCCTTTTAGGCATAGGAGGAACTTCCCCAAGTTCAACGCCGGTCAGACGGTAATGCCAATAATTCCATGACCGCTTGCAGAACTCTCCAGGCTCTGCGTGCTGAAGGATGTAAAGCAGCCGTTCGTCACCGAGAAGCTCCTCCAAATCGCAGACATCGTTATGGCGGCCGAGGTTCATGACTTGGGCGATAAGGCAGTCAGGACGACGTATAGTCCGCTCTGCATCCTGCCACCATATATAAGACGTAAACTTAGAAAGCCCTGACAGCTCCTGGTCAGAAAGGTGAAGCGCTTGAACTCGCGGAATTGAAGTATCAATGTTCATTAAAAATTCCTTTATGGTTTGAGACCTCGGCCTTCAGGCCGATAGAGCCACACCCCGCCCTGAAGTGCGGGATATCTTTGGGGCGGCAGCCTGGGAGGGGATGCAAACCCCTCCCAGGCGCAGAACGCAAAGCCCTGAAAGGCTTTGCTGCATTATTGCTTACTGAACTCCTGTATTGATGCCCCTAGGAAAAAAATTTAAAACTTTTTTAACATTTGCTCAAGCTAAAACGCCAGAAAAGGAACCTGAAAAAGGGATGGAATACCCGCGCCTCATGGCCGGCCGTTTTTGTGTGCAGCGAGTTCAGATGTAAGGAATCGGCACGGCATCGACTTCCGCCGTGATGGGCAGATGTGTCTGCGTGAGGCAGAGCACTGCGCCGTGCCCACGCTTCTGCCTGAGTACAGTCTCTATGGCATCAAAGGCTTTGATGTCACCAGCGTTCGGGTTGCTCTTCTTTTTGATTTCCATGGGATGGAGCACGCCGTTTTCTTCAAGGATAACGTCTATCTCGCGCCTGTCCTTGTCTCGATAAAAGTAAAGATTCGGCTGCCGGCCGTTGTGCCACCAGCTTTTCACGATTTCCGAGATGACAAAGGTCTCCAGCAGGCTGCCGCTCATGGCGCAGTTTTCCAGCGTCTGCGGGGCATTCCAGCCGGTAAGATAGCATACCAGCCCGGTATCCATGAAGTAGACCTTGGGCGTTTTTATCACACGGCTGTTGATGTTATTATGATAGGGCTGGAGCAGGAAGATCAGCCCCGAAGTCTGGAGCATTGACACCCACGCCTTGGCCGTGGGCTGGGAGACGCCCACGTCGCGCGCGATGTCGGAATAATTCAGGAGCTGGCCAGTGCGGGCCGCCAGCACTTTCATAAATTTCAAGAAGTCCAGCTCGCTGCCAACATTGCCCAGCGTACGAATATCGCGCTCAATGTACGTCTGCACATAGGACGCGTAGAAGAGCTGCCACAGGTCATCTTCAGCCCCGTGCATCCTGGGGTATGTTCCTTTCCATATCTGATGGAAAATGGCCGGGATATCCATCTTCAGGGCATGAGCGGCACGGGTTTCGATGGCATGAGGCACGGGAAGGAAGGGCGGGCGCCCGGGCTGGCCGTCTCGTTCGGACTGCGAAAGGCCTTCGAGAGGCAGGATCCCCATGCGGCCAGCGAGGCTCTCTGACACGTTCTTCATCAGGCGGAACGGCTGGGAGCCTGTGAGCCAGTACATGCCGCTCTGCTTCTGCTCGTCCACAATGGTTTTAATGTACGGGAAGAGCTGGGGAGCGTACTGGATTTCGTCGATGAGCAGCGGAGTTTTGAAACGCTGGAGAAAAAGCGCCGGATCGTTCTGCGCCAGACTGCGGGTTTCCAGGGTATCCAGCGAAACGTAGTTCCGCTCCTCGCCCGAGCATGCCTGAAGAAGAGTCGTCTTGCCCACCTGGCGCGGCCCGGTCACAAGCAGAACCGGGAAGAAATCGCTGACTTTTCGGATACTTTTTTCAAGTGTTCTGGTGAGATACATGAAAACTCCGACTTATTGAAAGTGTGACTTTAAATTAGTCGAAATTCGGTATTGTTGTCAACTCGTATGGCAGGGCTGGGGTATTCGACGCATCGTGAAGCCTCGCCCTTCGCGGGAATATAACGAGCATTCTAAAACCCTTCCCAAGAGCCGCTTGCGCACGACAAGCAAGCCCCTGCGTCCAAAGGTCTGCCAGTCTGTCTTTGGATGTGCTGCCGGATTTCGCCGCCACGTCCAGGGCATTCGCCCGACAAGCATTTTTCCTGCGCCGCTCATTGAAAGAACGCAGCCCGTGCAAAACGTTTTTCAAAAGCCCAACCCCTGTTCCCGCGATCCAGGCGTAGATTTTTCAGAAGAAAAGCCCTAGTATCCTGTCACGCAAAACGCAGAGGAGCGCCTATGCGAGACATTTCCTTCGATACCATCCGCGATGCCGTGGCCGAACTGTCCGTTCAGGCCTGCTGCCGCCTGCCGGAGCCGCTGCTTGAGGCCATGCGCAGAAGCTCACGGCAGGAAGCCTCTCCCACCGGGCAGGACATCCTGAAGCAGCTTCTGCTCAATGCGGACATCGCCGCCAAAGAGGACTGCCCCGTCTGTCAGGACACCGGCCTTGCCGTGGTCTTCGCCGACATCGGGCAGGAAGTGCATATTACCGGCGGACTTTTCGAGGACGCCGTCAATGCCGGAATCGCCAGGGGTTATACCGGGGGCTTTCTGCGCAAGTCCTCCGTGGCAGAACCTCTTTTTGAGCGAAAGAATACCGGCGACAACACCCCTGCCATCCTCCATATCCGCCTTGTTCCCGGCGACCGCATCCACCTGCGGCTGGCCCCCAAGGGCGCGGGAAGCGAAAACAAGGGCCGGCTGTTCATGCTGGTTCCCGCCGACGGCATCGAAGGGGTGAAAAACGCCGTTCTCGAAGCTGTACGTCAGGCCGGAGCCAGTCCCTGCCCGCCCATGGTCATCGGCGTGGGCATCGGCGGAAATATGGAAACGGCCTGTCTGTGCGCCAAACGCGCCTGCGCCCGCGACGTGGACAGCCGCAACCCCGATCCCCGCTACGCAGAGCTGGAAGATGAACTGCTCGAACTGGTCAACGGTCTCGGCACAGGACCTCAGGGACTGGGGGGAACGACCACGGCCTTCAAGGTCAATATCGAGTTCTGCGCCACGCACATCGCCAGCCTGCCCGTCGCCGTGAACATCAACTGCAACGCCGCCAGGCACGCGGAAATCGTCCTGTAGGAGGCGCCATGCTCCACCGTCTCACCACTCCCCTTTCCAAGGATACCATCCGCACACTGCGCATCGGCGACACGGCGCTCATCACGGGAACCATCTACGCCGCCCGCGATGCCGCGCACAAGCGCATGGACGAAGCCCTGGACCGCGGCGATCCGCTTCCCGCCGACCTGCGCGGGCAGCTTATCTACTACGTCGGACCCACGCCCGCCAGACCAGGACAGGCCATTGGCTCTGCCGGACCCACGACTTCAGGCCGCATGGACGCCTATACCCCGCGCCTGCTGAAGCTCGGTCTCGCCGGCATGATCGGCAAGGGCAACCGCTCTCAGGCCGTCATGGGCGCCATCAGGGAAAACGTCTGCGTCTACTTCGCCGCAACGGGCGGAGCGGGTGCACTGCTGTCCCGCTGTATCAGGAAATATACGGTGCTCGCCTACCCGGAACTCGGCACCGAAGCCTTTGCCGCCATGGAAGTCGAAGACTTTCCCGTCACGGTGGTGGCCGACTGCCGCGGCGGCGACCAGTATAAGGAAGGGAGCAGGCCCTACTGCAAGTTCTCCTGAGCTGACCCGTCGAGACGGCGTTCTCACAGGTATGCGTCTCCCACGCGCTGAGAAGATCAGGCAAAAAAATGGCGGAACTGCCTCTTTCCCCTCTCGCTGTTCTCCGGTTATGCTGTCTTCCATACCGCTGAATCTGTGAGGACGGCCATGAAGACCTCTTTAAAAAACGCCCTCCGCGGCGCCGGTGTTCACGGCATGGACAGACGCCGCTTTCTGAAAACCGCACTCGCGGTCACGGCGGGAAGCCTCGCGCTCCCCGTCTCTCCACCGCGGGCATCCCTGGCGGCGGCAGCCGCGGAAGGAGGAAAAAACGCCATGAAGATACTGGTTCTGACGGGCAGCCCACGGACGAACGGCAATTCGTGGACTCTTGCCGCCCGCTTCATTCAGGGGGCGCAGGAAGCCGGGCATGAAGTCGTACGCTTTGACGCGGCGCTGAAGAACGTCCATCCGTGCATCGCCTGCAACTCCTGCGGGATGAACGGGCCGTGCGTGTTCGAGGACGATTTCGCCTTCGTCCGGGAGCACATCGTTCCCGCCGGCCTGGTGGTCTTCGCCACGCCCATGTACTATTTCGGCTTCTCCACGCAGCTCAAGGCCGTCATCGACCGCTTCTACGCCCTGAACGGCGACTTGCACCGGCCCAAGAAGGCTGTTCTCCTGATGACCTACGCCAACACCTCCGAAAAGGAAGCCCTCCCCATACTCACCCACTATGAAGTGCTGCTGGACTACATGGGCTGGACGGATGCGGGCCGTGTCATCGCTCCGGGCGTCTGGCCTGCCGGTGCGATCAACAACACACCGTTCCCGGAACAGGCGTACCGGCTTGGCAGAAGCGTGTAGCGCCCGCAGGAAGCTCGGGACACCATGCGCAGACGCACCTTGCTGAAAATTCTGGCGGGATCCGCGCTCCTCGGCGGAGGCGGTGCGGGTGGTGCATACGCCTTCCTCGGGCAGGAAAAATTCGGCGCCCTGCCCTCGGGTGATGCGCTGCAGCGCATCCTGACCTCGCCGCACTATGCTGCCGGGGAATTTCAGAACCTGATTCCCCGGCCGATCCTGAGCAACGGCAGCAGCTTTCCCGCCGCCCTGCTCCGCTCCTTTGTCACAAAGAAAATCGCCCCGGTTCCGGCAAGTCCCGTCCCGTCAGATCCCACGGGCGTGAAAGCGCTGCGGGACGCGGGGGACGCCGTGATCTGGCTCGGCCATTCCTCCTTCCTTATCCAGCTTGCCGGATACCGCATTCTCATCGATCCGGTGTTCAGCCCCTTTGCCGCGCCGGTGTCCTTCAGCACGCGGGCCTTTCCCGGTGCCACGCCCTGCGGCGTCCGTGACATGCCGGACATCGACTGCCTGCTCATCTCCCACGACCACTGGGATCATCTGGACTACCCCACCGTTCTGGGACTCAAGCCCAAAATCAGGCGCGTACTCTGCGGGCTTGGCACCGGCGCACACTTCCGCCGCTGGGGCTTTGCGGACAGCGTCATTCAGGAAGCGGACTGGGGGGACACCCTTTCCCTGGGTCCCCATCTGCGCATCCATGTGACCACGGCAAGCCACTACTCCGGGCGTGCCCTGAGCCGTAACCAGAGCCTGTGGGCCGGATTTCTGCTGGAATCCCCGGCGCACACCATCTTCTTCAGCGGAGACAGCGGCTACTCTCCGCACTTTGCCGAACTGGGAAGACGCTTCCGCCGTATCGACCTCGCCCTGCTGGACTGCGGGCAGTACGACGAAGGCTGGCGCTTTATCCATATGACGCCTGAGGAAGCGGCGCAGGCCGCGGACGACCTCGGCGCGAGGCACCTGCTTCCGGCGCATATCGGCAAATTCTCGCTGGCGTATCACCCGTGGTACGAACCCTTCCGGCGCATCACCGCCGCTGGAGAAAACCGCGGTTTCCGTGTCATCACGCCGCTCATCGGCACTCTTGTGCCGCTCCAGGACAGACTGCCGGACTTTCCCCGCTGGTGGGAAGGCATTGCCTAGACTGGAAAAGGCACGGCACACCTCAGAAGAATGAAAAGGGGCGGACTCCTGTGAAGGAAGTCCGCCCCTTGTGACGGTCGTTGTCCGGGCTTTGGAAGCCCGGCGTTTCTCAGCTGTGCTCGAAGCGCAGGCCGCCCTGACCGTCGGGCGTCACGCGCACATGCCAGCCGTCCCGAATCTCGCCGCTGATGACCTTGCGGGCGAGAGCCGTTTCCAGGTTGTGCTGTATCCAGCGCTTGAGCGGCCTTGCCCCGTAGGCGGGATCGTAGGCGCTCTCCGCGATGAAGCGGCGGGCCTCGTCCGAGAGCTCGAGGCTGATCTTGCGGTCTTCAAGCCGCCCGCGCAGTCCTTTGATCTGCAAGTCGATGATGGCTCCCACCTGATCTGCCCGCAGCGGGTAGAACATGACGGTTTCGTCCACGCGGTTCAGAAATTCCGGGCGGAAGAAGCCGCGCAGTTCGGCCATGACCTGGTCACGCACCCCGGGCCGGAACTCTCCGTTCGCGTCGATGCCCTCCAGCATGAGCGGCGAACCGATGTTCGAGGTCATGATGACGATGGTGTTGCGGAAGTCCACGGTGCGCCCCTGGCTGTCCGTCAGGCGTCCGTCGTCCAGAAGCTGAAGCAAGGTGTTGAACACGTCGGGATGCGCCTTCTCCACCTCATCGAAGAGCACCACGCTGTAAGGCTTGCGGCGCACGGCTTCGGTGAGCTGGCCGCCCTCCTCGTACCCCACATAGCCTGGCGGCGAACCGATGAGGCGGGACACGGAGAATTTTTCCATGTACTCGCTCATGTCCAGCCGCACCATGTTGTCTTCGGTGTCGAAGAGCGCTTCGGCCAGAGCCTTGCACAGCTCGGTCTTGCCCACGCCGGTCGGTCCGAGGAAGATGAAGGAGCCAAGGGGACGATGGGGATCGGACAGCCCGGCCCGGGCGCGCAGCACCGCATCGGACACGGCCTGAACCGCCTCGTCCTGACCGATGACGCGCTCGTGCAGCCGCTGCGGCAGGAGCAGGAGCTTGTCGCGTTCGGACTGGAGCAGGCGCGTGACCGGAATACCCGTCCAGCGGGCCACGATGTCGGCCACGTCGTCGGGGGAGACTTCCTCGCGCAGCAGGCGCTTTTCCTGCTCATCGCTGACGGCTGCGGCTTTCTGCTCCGTTTCCTTCAGGGCTTTTTCCAGTTCGGGAAGTTTGCCGTACTTCAGTTCGGAAGCCTTGTTGAGGTCATACGATCTTTCGGCTTCCTCAATGGCGTGACGGGTCTGCTCGATTTCGGCCTTGATATGGCGGACGCCGTTGATCGCGCCCTTTTCCTGTTCCCAGCGTGTGCGCAGGGTGGTCTGGGTTGCGCGCAGGTCAGCCAGTTCGTTCTCCAGCTTCTGCAGGCGTTCGCGGGAGGCCTCGTCGGTCTCGCGGCGCAGGGCCTCGCGCTCAATCTCAAGCTGCATGACCTTGCGGTTGATCTCGTCCAGTTCCGAGGGCAGGGAATCAATCTCCGTGCGGATCATGGCCGCGGCCTCGTCGATGATGTCGATGGCCTTGTCGGGGAGCTGCCGGTCGGGGATATAGCGCTGCGACAGCACCACGGCTTCCACGATGGCGGAATCGCTGATGCGCACACCGTGATGGACTTCAAAGCGCTCCTTGAGTCCGCGCAGGATGGAAATGGCGTCCTCGGTTCCGGGTTCCTCCACCAGCACGGGCTGGAAGCGCCGCTCCAGCGCCGGATCCTTTTCGATGTACTTGCGGTACTCGTCGATGGTGGTGGCGCCGATGCAGTGCAGTTCCCCTCGGGCCAGCATGGGCTTGAGCAGGTTGCCCGCATCCATGGCCCCATCGGTCTTGCCCGCGCCGACGATGGTGTGCAGTTCATCAATGAACAGGATGATGCGCCCGTCCGAGTCCTGCACTTCCTTGAGCACGGCCTTGAGGCGCTCCTCGAATTCACCGCGGTACTTCGCGCCCGCGATGAGCGCGCCCATGTCCAGGGCGATGAGCCGCTTGTTCTTCAGTCCTTCGGGCACGTCGCCGTTGACGATGCGGTGGGCCAGACCTTCCACGATGGCCGTCTTGCCCACGCCGGCCTCGCCGATGAGCACGGGATTGTTCTTCGTGCGGCGGGACAGGATGCGGATGCTGCGGCGGATCTCCTGATCACGCCCGATGACGGGATCGAGCTTGCCCTTGCCCGCGGCTTCCACCAAATCCCGACCGTATTTGGCAAGCGCCTCGTAGGTCTCCTCGGGGTTGGCCGAAGTCACGCGCTGCCCGCCGCGCACCTCCGCTGCGGCGCGCAAAAAGCCCTCCTGGGTGAGCTTCTGCCGGGCGCAGATGTCCCCGAACGCGCCGCCGGCGTCCACAAGCTGCGCGAAGATATGCTCCACGCTGACGTATTCATCCTTGAGGCGGCGGGCCAGCTCTTCGGACTGTGCCAGTGCGCGGGCCAGCCGCTGGGTGATGCGGATGGACGAGGAATCCACACCGGGGCCCGTAACGGAAGGCCGTTTATCCAGAGCCTGTTCCAGCTCCGCAGCGAGGATCACGGGCTTTATGCCCATGCGTTCCACGATGCCGGGAACAAGGCCGTCTTTCTGAGTGAGCAGCGCATGGGCCAGGTGTTCGACATCCACTTCCTGATGGCTGCGGGTGAGTGCGAGATTCTGCGCTTCCTGCACGGCCTCCTGCGCCTTCATGGTCAATTTGTTGATATCCATAGGGATCCTCCTTCTCCGCAGGTTGTAGAGACCTGCGAAGTTTCAGCGTTCCAGTTCTCTCAGGCGCGTTTCCAGATCATCGATGCGATCCAGCAGATCCACGATGATGGTCCCCGCCAGCGAGGGCAGTTCAAAATCATCACAGATGCGCATGAGCTTCCTGGTGCGGTAAATGTCTGATGTGCGGAAAAGCAGCGCGTGCGCGCTCTGGCCTGACGGTTTCAGCCAGCCGAGTTCGATGAGTTCGCGGACACGTTCCGCGGGCGTGCCCGTCTGATCGAGAAATTCGGCCCAGGCCACGAATGCCGAGACTGCGGGAGAAAACGAACCAGCTCTCCTGATTGCCATACCCCACCTCGATACTTGTCACTGTGTCAATGCTGTCCGGCCAGAGCCTTCCAGAGTCTGGTCTGTTCCTCCGTCAGCTCCTCAGGCCGGGGGATGCTGATGGAAATCTCCGCGTATTCGTCGCCGCGCTTCCCGTCCGGGCCAAGTCCGCGGCCGCGCAGACGCAGCCTGCGGCCGCTGCCGCTGCCGGCGGGGATGTTCATGTCCACCGGGCCATCCAGGGTGGGCACGCGTTTTTTGACGCCGAACACCGCTTCCCACGGCTTCAGGGAGACTTCGCAGGTCACGTCCTCGCCGTCCACGCGGAAGACGGGATGCTTTGCGTAACGTATGGTCAGGTAGAGGTCTCCTGCGGGAGTGCCGGGATTGCCCTTGCCGCGCAGACGCAGCTTTCCGCCGTCCCTGATACCCGCAGGTATCCTGATCTGAAGGTTGCTGGGGCCGCCCGCGCCGGAAAGCGTCACCTGTTTGGAACCGCCCCTGCGCGCTTCCTCCAGCGTGATCTCTATCTCCGCTTCCACATCGCTGCCGCGGCGGGAACGGGGTCCGCCGAAGCCGCCGAACGCCCCGAAGGGATCCGACTGGCCGCCGAAGCCGCCGCGCCCCATCTGGCCGAAGAGCGCCTCGAAAAAGTCGCTGTTCGCGCCGCCGAAGCCGCCCTGCGCCCCGTTGAAATTGAAATGGAAATTCTCGAAGCCCGGCCCGCCGGTGAACTGCTGGCCGTCCTTCCAGTTCGAGCCGAGCTGGTCGTACATCCGGCGCTTTTCGTCGTCCTTCAGCACTTCGTAGGCTTCGTTGATATCCTTGAACTTTTCTTCCGCGGTCTTGTCGCCGGGGTTCAGATCAGGGTGATACTTTCGGGCGAGCTTCTTGTAAGCCCTGGCAATCTCGTCTCTGGAAGCCGAGCGTTCCACGCCCAGCAGCTTGTAATAGTCCTTATAAGCCACACCCATACCGTCATCTCCTGTGATACGTTCTATGCCTTCGTATCACTCTTCAGATAAGCGCGCCCTGCCCGCAGTCAAGAGGCGGAACGCGGTTCCCGCCTCTTTTCCGCCCGCAGAACCGGGCGGCGGACGCGCCTCACCCCTGGCTTCTCCCCCATGAATAAAAGCGCATGCTTCTCTGAAGGAATGGAGGTTTGCCCGAGCGCAGAGACGAAAAAAGGAACCGGCGTTTGCCGATCCCTCTTTTTTGCAGCGACATACAGCCAGCGCGTTCAGCCGCTGGACATGACCTTGCGCACCAGGATGTCCTGCTCCGGATAGAGCGGCGTGTCCGGCGTGAGCAGGCGTTCTCCGCAGGCCACGATTGCCGTACACGGACGCAATCCCAAGGCTTCGAGCAGCTTGCCCGCGTTCTTCGCCCTGCAGCGGGGGATGTCCAGACGCACGTCCTGCGGCTGAAAGCGGACGTGGATAACGCGCTGAGGCCACGGCTCGCCACCGGCGGGATGGGGTCCGTCAAGCAGACGCGCACGGCCTTCAGGCGTCATCAGCCCGGCGTCGCGGTAGGGACAGCGGCCGGGGCAGCGGTCATCGGCGCAGCGCCCGAAATGTTCAGGTTTTTCGGCGATCATGGCTTAGTTTGCGGCTTCCTCTTTGACGGTGAGCACCACGAAGCCCTTCTTGCCGTATTTCAGCGTGTATTCTCCGGCGGGCAGGGGCGTGAGCGCGTCCACGAGCTTCTCGCCGTTCACCCGCAGCGAACCGGCGGCGATCTTGCGCTTGGCCTCGCCGCGGGAGGGTGTCAGCCCCGTGGCGCTGAGTATGGCCACGGGAGAGCTTTCCGGTCCGGCGTTCACGCTCCAGGCGATGGCGTCTTCAGGAATGCCGCCCCTGGCGAACACGTTGTTGAAGCCTTCCCGCGCGGCCTGGGCGGCGGCCTCGCCGTGGTAGCGGGCCACAATCTCCAGCGCCAGCTCTTCCTTGACCAGCTTGGGATGCAGGGAACCGGAGAGCACGCGTACCTTCATGTCGGCAATCTCTTCCAGTGAGCGCGCGGAAATGAGTTCATACCAGTTCCACATAAGCTCGTCGGAAATGGACATGGCCTTGCCGAACTGATCGGCCGGGGCCTCCATGACGCCGATATAGTTGCCGTAGGACTTGGACATTTTGTGTTCGCCGTCCAGCCCCACGAGCAGCGGCATGGTCAGAACGCACTGCGCCTCCTGGCCGAAATGCCCCTGAAGATTACGTCCCATGAGCAGATTGAAGATCTGATCCGTGCCGCCCATCTCCACATCGGTGTGGAGCATGACGGAATCATAGGCCTGAAGCAGCGGGTACATGAATTCGTGGATGGCAATGGGGGCGTTCTCCTTGAAACGCTTGGCGAAATCATCGCGCTCCATCATGCGGGCCACGGTGCAGCAGGACATGAGGTGGAGAAAGTCCGCGGGCTTCAGCTGATCGCCCCAGGTGGAATTGAAGGCCACGGTGGTGGCGGCGGGGTCGAGGATCTTGAACACCTGTTCCTTGTAGGTCTCGGCGTTCGCCTTCACCTGTTCTTCCGTGAGCGGAGGACGGGTTTTGGACTTTCCGGAAGGATCGCCGATGCGGCCCGTGAAATCGCCGATGAGGAAGGTCACGCTGTGGCCCAGCTCCTGAAACTGGCGCATCTTGTGTATGACCACGGTGTGGCCGAGGTGCAGATCCGGCGCGGTGGGGTCGAAGCCCACTTTAATGTTCAGGGGCTTGTTTCCGGCCAGTTTTTTGCGGAGATCCTCTTCATTCACGAGATCCACGATACCGCGGCGAATGATCTTCACCTGTTCGTCAATAGTCACTGAAAGGCTCCTGCCGTCATGGCGGCCGTAAAGTTGATGGAATGTTCCCTTGCCCCGCAGTTCTAAAGAGGCGCGTGGAACTTTTTATATTCGCAGGAAAAACAGCTCCTGTCAATTCATGGTGATCCGGTTTTGCGAAACGCGGGTTCCCTCTTGACAGACCACGGGAACAGGATAAACAAAGGGAAGATTCTCAGGGCGGGGTGAAAGTCCCCACCGGCGGTAATCGGAACCATGCCGAAAGCCCGCGGGCGGCGCTTCCCGTGAAGAGCCGCAGATCCGGTGCAAGTCCGGGGCCGACGGTAACAGTCCGGAAGAAAGAGAAAAGATCCCCTGTTCCCGGCATGTGCCGGGGGCGTCTCTCCTCTCTCACAGCGCCTCATGCCGCCCTGATGCCGGACATTTTCCCTCCAAGGAGCTTGTCATGCGTCAGCCCTCTCTCCTCGAATCCTTCGGAAACCCCACAGAACGCGTGGAACGGGCCGTCGCCGCCCTGAAAAGCGGTAACGGCGTACTCATCGTCGACGATGAAGACCGCGAGAACGAAGGCGATCTCATCTACGCTGCCGAGACGCTCACGCCTCAGCAGATGGCTCTGCTCATCCGCGAATGCAGCGGCATTGTCTGCCTCTGCCTCACGGATGAAAAAGCCGACGCCCTCGATCTGCCGCCCATGGTGCTGAACAACACCAACCACAATCACACAGCCTTCACCGTGACCATAGAAGCGGCCGCCGGCGTGACCACCGGCGTTTCCGCCGCCGACCGTGTGACCACCATCAAGGCCGCCATCGCGCCTTCCGCGAAGCCGGAAGACCTCTGCCGCCCGGGGCACGTCTTTCCCCTGCGCGCCAGGCCCGGCGGCGTGCTCGAACGCCGCGGCCACACGGAAGTCACCGTGGATCTCTGCCGCATGGCCGGACTCACGCCCGCGGGCGTACTCTGCGAACTCACGCTTGAAGACGGCACCATGGCCCGCCTGCCGGAAGTGGCGGCCTTTGCGCGGGCTCACGGAATGCCGCTGGCCTCGGTGGACGACGTGGCGCGCTACCGCATAGAACACATGTAGGCCTGCGGCAAAACAGTAAGAATCTCCGGGCCTGTTCCCTGTGCGGAACGGGCCTTTTTGTTCAGTGGGAACTGTCAAACCGAAAGACGGAAGAAAAAAGGACGCGCCCGCTAGAGCTTTCCCGCAGCGCCGTCCAGGGCCGCACGCATGACCATGCGGAAACGGCCGCGGCGGGAACGGAAGGTATGCCAGGAAAATGGCAGAGCCAGCAGCATGAGCAGCGCGGCCAGCGGGCGTTCCCGGCGCAGCAGGTAGAAACGGGCGCGGATAAAGGCCTGATCGTCTCCGGGATTGAGTTCTGGATCGTCGGTCACGCTCAGGAAGGGCGTGAGCCCAGCGGTGGAGCAGCTCATGCGGCGCACGATGGCCCCGGGCGCCCAGTTCAGGGCGTACCCGGCACGGCGGGCGCGAAGCCCGTATTCCACGTCTTCAAAGAAAATATTGAAGCGTTCATCGAAAAGCCCGATGTCTTCAGCCATTTCGCGGGTGATGAGGCAGGAGGCGTCCGAAACATAGTCCAGCCGTTTCGCAAGCGCGGCGCGCTCCGTCAGTCCGTGGCGCTCAAGGCCCTTGTCCAGCGGAATCTGATCGCCCGTCCAGCGGCTCCAGCGGCCGCCTGCGGCGCATTCAAGGTAATCGGTATTCTCCACAAGCTGCGTGGATCCGACCATGCCGATGGGCAGACTGCCACCCGTTTCTTCCAGATGGCGCAAAAGCGCCGCCAGGGCGAAGCTCTCAGGCCGGACATCGTTGCGCAGCAGCCAGAAGGCGCGGCAGCCGCGGTCATACAGCAGGAAGCGCATACCCGTGTTCATGGCTCCGGCTACGCTCTCCTTGTCCTCGCTGCGGATAAGCACCAGCTCCGCACCCGTGGTGTCGCTGCCGTAAACCTCGATGGGTGCGGGCAGACCGCTGCGTTCGGCAAGTTCGGTCCAGCCTTCGAGGATGCGGTCGGCCACCTCGTTGTCCGAACCGTTGTCGCAGACAACGATACGCCCGGGCAGGCCGGTCTGGGCATGGACGCATTCCAGACAGTGCAGCGTGTTTTTCCAGTCGTTGTACGTCACTATGATGACGCCGACTTCCGTATGTTCCATGCTCGCCCCTCCAGACTCAACTACACGGCTTCGGGCCGCGCCCTCCGTCAGGACTCAGAAGAACGCGGCCTTCCGCCTTTCACGTTTCGGGAAATCAGAGCATGTGCGCTCTCAGGAAATCGCCGTCATGGGGAGACAGCAGCGCCGGCGCGATGTCGAACACCGTCCGCGCGCCGCTCTCGCCCTTGCGGGAAAGCCGGTACGCGGCGCGGGCATAGGCGGCCAGCACGCTGGACGTGAACTCCGGGTTCGAGCCAAGTTTCAGGGAATACTCGATGACGTGGCGGGTCTCTCCGTTCGCGCCCGTGGAGCCGGTACGGATGACGAAGCCGCCGTGCGGGATGCCCTTGTGTTCGCGGTTCAGCTCTTCCTGGGTGATGAAGGTCACCGTGGTGTCATAGTCGGCAAAGTAGTTGGGCATGGTTTTGATTTCATGCTCGATGGCGGCCTTGTCCGCGCCTTCCGCGGCCACAACGAAGCACTCGCGTGTGTGCTTCTGGCGGGTGGAAAGTTCAGGCTCGCCGCCGCTGCGCACGGCGTCCATGGCGGCCTGTACGGGCACGGTGTACTGACGGGCGTCCAGCACGCCCTTGATGCGGCGGATGGCGTCGGAATGGCCCTGGCTCACCCCGCGGCCCCAGAAGGTATAGTCGTGTCCCTGGGGAAGAATGCAGTTGGCGTACAGGCGGTTCAGAGAAAACATGCCGGGATCCCAGCCCACGGAAATAATGCCCACGGTGCCCGCCTGCCTTGCCGCAGTGTCCACGGCCTTGAAATGATCCGGGATGTGGGCGTGGGTGTCGAAGCTGTCCACAACGTTGAACAGCGCGGCGAGCTGGGGCGTCTGCACGGGAAGATCCGTGGCGCTGCCCCCGCAGAGGATGAGGACGTCGATCCTGCCCTTCCAGGAAGCCGCATCCGCCAGCGGACAGACGGGGACGCCTTGCGTGAGTATCTTCACGCTGGCGGGATTGCGGCGGGAAAACACCGCCGCCAGTTCCTGATCGGGGTTGGCGGCCACGGCCAGTTCCACGCCGCGGCCCAGGTTGCCGTAGCCGGCGATGCCAATTCTTATCTTATCCATGATGCGCTCCAGGACTAAGTTTACAGATGGGTTTCAGGGTACGGGAATCAGTGCGGAAGTTCAAGAAGAAAAGCCTGACCCGTGAGCGCCGCGTCCCGCTCCCCGAAGAGTGCCGGGCACACCGAAACGGGACAAGGAGGGCTTCCCATACCCCACCAGGACAGAGCGCCGAGGGCCTTTCCAGGCGTTCAGCGGCAGTTCCCGCGGTTTTCCGTCCGATCCCCCCATCCGCTGCCGGCAGAAGCCGCGGCGCGGAACACGTCCGGCGCCGGGAAACAAACCTTCTTCCCTTTCCTGTGTTCCAGGAACAGCACCCGCTATCCATCGAGGCCCTTTTCCTTCAGGTGCGCCTCGATCTCCCGCTTGAGCTCCGTGTCTTCTCCGGGCTGGAGCATACGGTCGGGGCTGAGAACCGCGTCGATCTGATCCCCGGTCATGTAGCCGTGGCGGATGACAAGATCATAGACAGACGCGCCTGAGTTCAGGGCCTCACGCGCCACGGCGGAACAGCGTTCGTATCCGATGTAGGGCGTCAGGGCTGTCACCAGCCCGATGGCGTTCTTCATCATGGAGGCGCAGCGTTCCGCGTTGGCCGTGATACCGTCCACGCAGAGGTCGCGCAGGGTGTGGCAGGCACGCCCGAGATGGAGCAGCGAGGAGAACAGGGAATAGGCGATGACAGGTTCCATGGCGTTCAGTTCAAGCTGTCCGGCCTCCGCAGCCATGGAGATGGTGACATCCTTGCCGATAACATCGAAGCAGACCTGATTCACCACCTCAGGAATGACCGGATTCACCTTGCCGGGCATGATGGAAGAACCGGGCTGACGGGGCGGCAGGTTGATTTCGTTGAAGCCGCAGCACGGCCCGGAAGACAGCAGGCGGAGGTCATTGCAGATTTTGGAGAGCTTCACGACAAAGCGCTTGAGCAGGCCGGAAATCTGGACATAGGCTCCGGCATCGAAGGTGGCTTCCACCAGATTTTCCGCCGGAAACACCGGCAGTCCGGAAAGATCCGCAAGGCGTCTCGTCACCAGCGCGGCATAGCCCCGGGGCGTGTTGATGCCCGTGCCGATGGCCGTGGCCCCCATGTTGATGTCGCTGATCTGTTCGCGTCCTTCGCCCACGCGCCGGATGTCCTCGCTGATGGTGGCGGCCCAGGCGGAAAACTCCATGCCCAGCGTCATGGGCACGGCGTCCTGCATCTGCGTGCGGCCCATCTTGAGGACATTCCGAAACTCCTCGGCCTTCAGGGCGAAGCCGTCCCGCAGGTACTCCATGTCCTTCATGAAGTCGGTAAGCATGGTGTACAGGGCCAGCCGGATGGCCGTGGGATAGACATCGTTGGTGGACTGGGAGCAGTTGACGTGATTATTGGGGTGGCAGAACTGATACTCGCCCTTGTTCCGTCCCATAAGTTCCAGCGCAATGTTGGCGATCACCTCGTTGGCGTTCATGTTGCACGACGTGCCCGCGCCGCCCTGAAACACGTCCACGGGGAACTGATCTGCGTATTCTCCGGCGATGAGCCTGTCGCAGGCCAGGCAGATATACCTGCCGATCTCATCGGGGAGCGCGCCCAGCTCCATGTTGGCCAGTGCCGCGGCCTTCTTGACATAGCCGAAAGCCTGCACAAAGCGCGGCAGGGAAGAAATTCTGATTCCCGAAATCTGAAAGTTCTCCACGGCCCTGCTGGTCTGGATGCCGTAATAGGCGCCGGCGGGAATGTCCAGTTCTCCCAAAAAATCGTGTTCTCTGCGTGTGGCGGGCATGGCTTTCTCCTCGATGCGGCAGTTGTTCCGTGCCGCGGCCTCACCGCCGCTCTCCAGTAAAGCGGAGCCGGGGCCATCTGCGGGGGCTGTCTGTCCGCAAAGCGCCGCGCTCTCCGCGGACAGGCAAAGGCATGGTACAGGGCGGCCCGTCCGGAAGCAAGCCCTTATGCCGAAAAGCGCCTGGGAAAACGCCGTTCTCAAGGAAATTCCCGGCTCACTGCTCCCCGGCAGACGCGGAACTTTTCGCCGGAAAGCCTTCGGACAGCGTGCCAAAAGACCGGCACGGAGAGATTTCGCTGCTGAGAAGCGTTTCCGTGGCTTCAGATCAGGCGTATGAGTATCTGGTAAGCGGCTGTGGCCACGGCCAGCGCCACGCCCGTATTGAAGGCGAAGCTGAACACGGCCCAGCCGGTGGAGCCGGTCTCCATGCGGATGGTCGCCAGACTGACCACGCAGGGGGCGTACAGGAGCACAAAGAGCAGGAAGGCCGTCACCGAGGCGATGTTCCATTTCTTGTCTCTGGCGATGAAGGACGACAGGCTGGTCTCGGCCTCCCGCTCATCGTACAGGGAATAGGCCGTGCCCAGAGTCGTCACAATGACTTCCTTGGCCGCCAGCCCTCCCAGCAGGGAAATATTGGCCTCCCAGCCAAAACCAGCGTAGCGCGTCAGCGGGGCCAGAGCCTCGCCGATCCGTCCCGCCGCCGTGCAGCGCAGCCTTTCTTCGCTGAAGCGCCGGTTCTCGGCGGACAGCGCCGCATCGAGCGCCGCTTTTGCATCTCTGTCAAGGCTCGCCTCCGCAAGCTGCGCCTGCAATCCGGCGATGGCGGAAGCGTGTTCGGCGACCTGTGCTTCGGGAAGCTGCGGATAGGTCATGGCCGCCCAGACCAGAATGGAGATGGCCAGGATGACGGTGCCGGCCTTCTTCAGGTACTGCCAGGTACGCTCACCGGCGTGGATGATCATCCCCTGCATGGTGGGCAGGCGGTAGGGAGGCAGCTCCATGACGAAGGGCGTGGCCGCGCCCTTGATAACGGAAGAACGCAGGAAGCGGGCCGCAAGCATGGCCACGATCCAGCCCGTGAGTGTCAGGCCGAACATGACGAGGGCTTCGTGTCCGGGGAAAAACACCCCGGCGAACACGATGAACACGGGAAGCTTGGCGCCGCAGGCCATGAACGGAACCGTGAGCAGCGTGGCCAGTTTTTCGCGGGGACTGCGCAGTGTGCGCGCGGCCATGATACCAGGAACCGCGCAGCCGCCGGCGATGCCTCCGCCCAGAATATAGGGAACCACGGAGGCCCCGTGCAGGCCGAAGATGCGAAAGATGCGATCCAGCATATAGGCCATGCGCGCCATGTACCCCGAATCCTCAAGAATGGCGATCTGCATGAAAATCAGCAGGATGAGCGGCACGAAGCACATGACGCCCCCCACTCCGTCGATGATGCCGGACATGAACATGGACTTGAGCGCGCCGTCCGGCATGGTGACGTCCACCGCGCCGTGCATCCAGTCGAAGAGAGCCGAAACCCACTGCATGGGGTATTCGCCCAGCGTGAAGGTAATGCGGTACATCAGATACATGATGAACAGCATGATGAGCGGACCCAGAAGCTGATGCGTCAGGATGCGGTCGGCACGATCCGAAAAGTCCATGCGGTGGGCCACATCGTCACGGCGCACCACCACACCGCGCAGCAGTGAACTGATGTAGCCGTAGCGGTAGTCGGCGATGATGGCTTCCGCGCTGGTTCCCAGCGTGGCGTGCAGATGGTCGTCCACCTCATCGAGGTGCTCGCGCACATGCTTCATGATTTCGGGGTAGTGCTGGCTAAGGTCGGTCAGAATCTCCTGATCGCTCTCCAGGAGCTTCAGGGCGAGCCAGCGCGTGGGATACGGATGGCAGCCCACATGCTCCGCCTCCAGCGACTCGGTGAGATGCTCCAGCAGCGGGTCGAGATCCGGCCCGTAGGAAATGTGCAGGGACTCCCAGTCCGCTCCTTCGCGTGTGCGCCCGAACTCCAGCGAGCGGGCAAGGTATTCATCAAGCCCCTTGCCGCTGCGCGCCACGGTCTCCACCACGGGCACGCCAAGGCGCTGTTCCAGGAGCGGCACGTCGATGGTCATGCCCATGGCGCGGGCTTCGTCAATCATGTTCAGGCCCACGGAGGTGGGAACGCCCATCTCCATGAGCTGGACAACGAGGTAAAGATTGCGTTCCAGTGCTCCGGCGTTGAGCAGTGCCATGACCGCCAGCGGCTTTTCCTCGCCGATGACGCGCCGAGCCACCCGCTCTTCTTCCGTATAGGCGGTGAGGGAATAGGCTCCGGGCAGGTCGATGAGCCGGACGCTCTCCCCGTGGCAGTGGGCAACGCCCTCCTTTTTCTCCACGGTGATGCCGGGATAGTTGCCCACATGCTGGCGCGAACCTGTAAATGCGTTGAAGGAGGTCGTTTTTCCCGAATTGGGATTGCCGGCCAGCGCCAGCGTGGGCAGGCCGCCGTCTCCACGCTTCACCCCGGAAGAGCGATGAAAATAGGACATTAGTCGAGAAGCTCCACAGTGATAAAGTCGGCTTCGTTGTTCCGCAGGCTCAGGGTGAAACCGGGCAGACGCAGCGCGACGGGGTCGCGCAGGGGAGCGCGGCCTATGACCTCGACTTCGGCGCCCGTGACCAGTCCCATGTCCCGGATGCGGCGGCCAAGTTCGCCGTCGGCGCGGACGGATGCAATACGGGCCTTCTGCCCGACAGGAAGAGAACGAAGAGGAATGGGAGAACTCATTGCAGCGTCCTTGCTACGTTGTTTGACCACAGGCGCTTTCGCAGACCACCGAAGCGATCATGAACGCCGAACGGCTGTGGAAAGCCTTGCCCGCAACGTTAGACTTCCCTGAGCACCTTGTCAAATCATCCCGCGCCCGCCTTGCTCATCGTTCTGAGCTGTGGCATAGTGCAGACGCGCCCTGGCTCAGCAATTTTCCCTTCTTCATTAATAGGATTAACGGCATGACGACACGCCCGCTTCTCGATGTGCAGGATCTCACCGTCTCCTTCGGCGATACGCCCGTGGTGCGCCGTGTCAGCTTCCAGCTCGAAAAGGGCCGTGTCCTCTGTCTCGTGGGCGAATCCGGCTCCGGAAAGAGCATGACCGCGCTTTCCGTCATACGCCTTGTGCCTGCCCCGGGGCACATCGCTTCAGGCCGACTGCTCTTCGATGGCGAAGACCTCCTGTCCCTGCCCGAACGCGAGATGCGCAGCCGCCGGGGACGGGATCTCTCCATGATCTTTCAGGAACCCATGACCTCGCTGAATCCGGTGCTGACCATAGGCCGCCAGATCGCCGAGCCGCTGGAAATACACCAGGGGCTTTCCCGCCGTGAAGCGCTGGAAAGGGCCGCCGAACTGATGGAACTCGTGGGCATACCGGATCCCGGCAGACGCCTGGGCGATTACCCGCACCAGTTTTCCGGCGGGATGCGTCAGCGTGCCATGATTGCCATGGCACTGGCCTGCTCTCCCCGGCTGCTCCTCGCCGATGAACCGACAACGGCTCTGGACATCACCATACAGGGGCAGATACTGCGGCTTCTTGGGCTCCTTGCCCGTGAACGGAACATGGGAACACTGCTCATCACGCACGATCTGGGCGTGGTGGCGGAGACGGCCGACGACGTCGCCGTCATGTACGCCGGAGAACTGGTCGAGACGGCCCCAGCTGCGGAACTGCTCGCCCGCCCTCTGCACCCTTACACTCAGGCGCTCATGACCTGCGCGCCGCTGGTGGGCAGCCACGAACGCCGCCGTCTGCCCTCCATCCCCGGCAATGTTCCCCTGCCCTCAGCCCTGCCGGAGGGATGCAGCTTCCGTCCCCGCTGCTCCCGCGCCGCAAGACAGTGCCTGCAGCCGCCGGCCTTCGCGGAAGCCGCTCCAGGCCGCCGCGTCCGCTGCTGGTTCCCGGAAGACTGAGCTTCTGAACACACAGGAAAAAAATTTTTCCTCCCTCGAAAAAAAAGACTTGCCAAAGGCAAGCAAATCGTCTATCAACATTCCTGCGCCGAAGTGGTGAAATTGGTAGACACGCTAGGTTCAGGGTCTAGTTCTCGCAAGGGAGTAGGAGTTCGACTCTCCTCTTCGGCACCAGCAAAAAACAAAAAGAAAAGGCTGAAGTCACGATGATTTCGGCCTTCTCTTTTTTGTGCCCGAAGTCCATCCTTCGGCTCGGCAATGAGTCCGCCTCAAACGGATAGGGATACGTTACTCCCTTCCCGATGAAAACTCTTCACCGCTGACGCCTGCAAACAGCTCAAAAGCTCATTTTCCGCTGGTGATTCGCGTCCCGAAGTCCCCTTGCAGTCTTTCCCCGCCGCCATCCCTCTCCTTTTTCTCCAATACCGCCCCAGGGTTGACAGGAGACGCCGCCCAACTATATAAGGATTTGTGGATATAGTGGTATACTTGTCCGTTCTGCAGTCACGGGCTGGACAATACCGACTTCCCTCTCCCCCGTTTCGGAGGCGAGGTCTTTTTTCGCAGGTTCCCAACACTGAGGATCACAAGCATGAGCAGGCATATCGAAACCATCTGCGTTCAGGGGGGATACACCCCTGCCAACGGCGAACCCCGCCAGATTCCCATCATCCAGAGCACGACCTTCAAGTACGACACCAGCGAGGATATGGGCAAACTCTTCGATCTCGAAGCCAGCGGCTATTTCTACACCCGTCTCCAGAATCCCACCAACGATTACGTCGCCGCCAAGATCGCTCAGATGGAGGGCGGAACTGCCGCCATGCTCACGTCTTCCGGCCAGGCTGCCTCGTTCTTCAGCGTCTTTAATCTGGCGAGTGCGGGCGACCACATCGTCTCCTCCTCCACCATCTACGGCGGGACGTACAACCTCTTTGCCGTCACCATGAAGCGTATGGGCATAGAGTTCACCTTCGTGACGCCCGACTGCTCCGACGAAGAACTGGAAGCGGCTTTCCGGCCCAACACCAAGGCCGTATTCGGCGAAACCATTGCCAACCCGGCACTGACCGTCCTCGACATCGAACGCTTCGCCAAAGCTGCCCACGCCCACGGCGTACCGCTGATCATCGACAACACCTTCGCGACGCCGGTAAACTGCCGGCCCATCGAATGGGGAGCCGATATCGTCATTCACTCCACCACCAAATATATGGACGGCCACGGCGCGGGCGTCGGCGGCTGCATCGTTGATTCAGGCAAGTTCGACTGGATGGCCCATGCCGAGACCTTCCCCGGCCTGTGCACACCTGACGAAAGCTATCACGGCATCACCTACGCCACCAAATTCGGCAACGCCGGAGCCTTCATCACCAAGGCCACCGCACAGCTCATGCGCGACTTCGGCTCCATCCAGTCTCCCCAGAACGCCTTTCTGCTGAATCTGGGGCTGGAGAGCCTGCACCTGCGCATGGCCCGCCACTGCGCCAACGGTCTTGCCGTTGCGAAATTCCTGAGTGCGCATGACCAGGTGGACTGGGTGAACTACCCCGACCTGCCCGGCGACAAGTATCACGCGCTCGCCCAGAAATACCTGCCCAACGGCTCCTGCGGCGTGGTGAGCTTTGGCGTCAAGGGCGGCCGCAAGGCAGCTGAGAACTTCATGAAGCACCTGCGCGTGGCCGCCATCGAAACTCACGTGGCCGATGCGCGCACCTGCTGCCTGCACCCCGCCAGCGCAACTCACCGCCAGATGAATGACGAGGAACTGCGCAAGTGCGGCATTTCGCCCGAACTGGTGCGCTTCTCCTGCGGTATCGAGAATGCGGAAGACCTGATCGCAGACATTGACCAGGCCCTCGCCGCCAACCGCTGACCCCAGGAGGCCCCCGCAAGGGGGCCTTTCCGCCTCCGCTCCCTCCCTTTTTGGAGAAAACCATGCCGATCAAGATCCCTAACGAGCTTCCCGCCGTAAAAACGCTCAATCAGGAAAATATCTTCGTCATCACCGAGACCCGCGCCATTACACAGGATATTCGTCCGCTCAAAATACTCCTGCTCAACCTGATGCCAACGAAAATCGCCACGGAGACGCAGCTCTCCCGGCTGCTCGGCAACACACCGCTTCAGGTGGAACTGGAACTCATCCACACGAAAAGCCACGAATCCAGAAACACGCCGCGCAGCCATCTGCTTTCCTTCTACAAAACCTTTGATGACGTGAAGGACAACAATTACGACGGCATGATCATCACCGGCGCGCCCGTGGAACTCATGCCCTTTGAAGAAGTGGAATACTGGCAGGAACTCTGCGAAATCATGGAATGGAGCAAGAACCACGTCCACAGCACCTTCCACATCTGCTGGGGCGCACAGGCCGGGCTTTACTACCATTACGGGATACAGAAGCGCCTGCTGCCGCACAAGATCTCCGGCATCTACCCGCATCAGGTGGATCACACCGGCTCCATACTCTTCCGCGGCTTCGACGACGTGTTCCTGGTTCCGCACTCCCGCAACACCACCATAGACCGCGCCGACATCGAGCGCGAACCGGCGCTCAAACTCCTCGCCTCCTCGCCCGTGGCCGGGGTGTACGCCCTGTCCACCAGGAACGGAAAACAGATTTTCATCACCGGGCACTCGGAATACGATGCGGATACCCTGAAGCTGGAATACCAGCGCGATCTCGCCGCCGGGCTGAATCCCAAGGTGCCGGAAAACTACTTCCCCGGCGACGACCCCGCGCAGACCCCGCGCATGACCTGGCGCGCCCACGCGCACCTGCTCTACGCCAACTGGCTGAATTACTTCGTCTACCAGTCCACGCCCTACGACCTCAAAGACCTGACGAAATAACCGGTTGGTGCGAAAAGGCGCTCCTTCTCCAGTACAGTTTCATCAAAAATTCCTTTGTGATTTGAGACCTCCCCCTTCAGGAGGAAAGAGTAGCTGACAAAACGGCGAAGCCGATGAAATCCTTTTCCGTAACCTCTCCCCTGGCTGCCGGACGGTGCGGCGTGTGCACCGCTGACAGCGGGCAGGCCGCGCGCAATCGGGCTTTGCCCGCTCAAGCATCTTTGCGGCCAGCTCGCGGGGCATGAGGGGCAATCCGTTCCTATCCTTGACCGCCGGAGGCACGGCGTGTGCGCCGCTGATAGCGAACGTGTTTGTCCGGCTTCTGCCGGCAAACATGGTTACACCGCCGGAGCGGGGCAGTCGGTTGCGGAGTCAGCCGGCGGATGGGGGCGACTGTGGATTGAAACATTCGCCTTATCTGCGCTGACGGATAAACGAGAGAGAGTCTGACACTGTCTTCAGCGTTTCCCTTCCCGTCACACACCAGGACATCAGCGCGGCTGCGGCTCCGTCCTGCGTAAGGCGCACGGAGCCTCAAAGCGCTTGGCGCAGGAACGGCAGGCCTGCGGCGGCTCCGCGGTCTGCACGCTGCTGCGGAAAGCCGCGTATTCGGGCTTGTTCCATATCTCCAGAGGATTTTCACGGGACACCTCGCCAAACACTGTCCGGCGCGGCTGTGATCCCTGTGTGGGTACGTTCAGATAGACGCAGGGAGAGACCTGCCCTTCGGCGTCCACATACATGGTGCGGTGAACCCGTTCACGGCAGGAGGGGGCGGGGTGTTCCGCCGGAAGCGAGGCAAAGAAGTCCCTTCCTGACGCCCGCACGCGCTTCCCGGCCTCTTCCAGAACAATGCGCGCCTTTTCGATCTTCTCCCGTTCATGGGGCGCGAAGGCTTCCTCTGCCAGTGCGGGCGAAGGAACGTAATCCATAGTGCTGACCACGGCGGCGTGAACGTCCCAGCGCTCCATAAGCTCCGGCAGACGGCGGACATCCTCGATCTGCGAGGCCAGCATGAGGTAGGCGAGGTGAATTTCCAGATGCACACCGTTCTTCGCCTTACGCACCTTCTGAAGTGTGCGCACCGATTCTTCCACACGGGCGAAGGGCACACCGGCTCTGGCCCGGCTGCTCGCTTCGTCCGTTCCCGTCAGGGAAAAGGCAAGAATGTCGATGCCGCTGGACACGATGCGCGCGGCCAGAGCTTCGTCCATGTACAGTCCGCAGGTCGTTGTAGAGACGCTGCATTCGGCGCGGCGGGCAAGCCCCACGAAGTCCAGAAAATACGGGTGCAGGAACGGTTCTCCCCAGCCCTGAAGATGGATGCGCGATGCCTTCAGCATCATGGGCCAGAGTGCGGCGAAGACTTCCGGTGACATGTGCCGCGCCTTCCACAGACTGCCCTCCGTGGTGTGCGGGCAGTAGACACAGCGCCCCGCGCAGCAGGAAGTCACTTCCACCTGAAGGCATTCCAGTTCCCGCGGGCGCACCAGCTCCCGCAGGCTTTGCAGTATTCCCGGCCCCTTGAGCGGCCTGAAGATTTCGGCGGGCGAAGGCATGCGAGTTCTCCTTGCTACAGGCTCCAGCTCGTCTCTACATGCGGCGCGCAGATGTCCGCATCCCATTTTTTCTTGAAGAAGGTAATGCCGCCGTCGATGCCCAGTCCCAGGTTCAGCCACGTCTGCCCCCGTGCCGCAGCTTCGCGGCTCAGGGCGTCAAGGAGCAGGTCGCTGCCTCCGGGGGGGCAATCCTCAGACCGGAAAGCGAACATGTAAAAGGCTGTGTCCAGCGAGCTGAAATCCCCCACGGCCAGAGCCTTCAGTGCGCCCGAAGCGTCGCGGGCGGAAAGGAGCATGGCGTCCGGTGAGCCTTCCACATACTGCCGCACCCTGCCGAAAATGTGCCGGGTTCCAGGCTCTAGGATGCGCACTTTCAGATAGTGATCAACCAGGGCGTCGTGTTCCGCGCTCCAGGCTTCCTGAACCAGCGACAGGTCGCGCCCGGCGCGGCGGATCATGTTGCGCAGCTTCTGACCTGGCCGGTGCGGAAGGCGTACCCGCCACCAGGCATCGCGGGTGATCACCGCGTTCGCGGGAGCGCAGGGAGGCACCACGGGAGCCAGCACTGTGATGCGCTTCAGCTCCGGCATGGCCAGGGCACAGGACACGGCGCGATCCAGCCGGACGGCAAAATCTGGTCCCTGCATGTCCACGGCCGAGGCCTCGTCACCGGAAGGAAAGCCCACCAGCACGATATTCCCCGGTGAAGTCCAGGCGGCGAACCCTTCGCAGTCCTTGAGCGTATGCCCGGAGACCGCCTTCACATAGGCCGGAATCTGTTCGGGCACAAAGGCACGCGCGCCGAGATCCGCCAGAGCCCGCCCAGAAGACGGCCCGCGGACGGCGGTATGGACGCGGCTCTTCCGCTCTATGGGCGGCGCGGCCTGCCGGGCTGGAGCGGCGAAGGCAGGCGCATCGGGATTCCCGGGCAGCACCACATCGGGATCACGGCGAATCCAGGCGCTGAAGCGGTGCTTCAGTGTGGGCAGCTCCCGAATGACGGTGAATCCGTCCTCGGCCAGCATACGGCGCAGGTTGACCATGTGCGCCGTCCCCACAAAGACGGCCGTTCCGCCCCGTTCGATATACGGGCGCATGCGCTCCCGGAAGCGCTGGTCACGCACACTGATAATCGTTCCGGTGCGGGTGGGAAATTCCGCGCTGGTTCCCATCATGCCCATGAGGTCTCCGGCCAGATAGCGGGAACGGTTGCGCCGCATGAGCTTCGGCCACTGGCGGCAGCCCTTGATGAAGCGCACGATGCGATCCATGGGGGCGGATTCCAGAGAGGCGATCTGCTCTGCCAGCGACTCCATGCCCATGACCGACTTGCCCATGTCCAGCGCCGTGTCCCAGACTTCCATGTCCACGGAACGGTCCCAGCCGTTGCGCTCCAGAAACGCCGTCCACAGGGCAAAGAAGGCGTACCACTGGCGGCTGTTCTGCAGCACATCACGCACATCCAGCGTGCGGGGCTTCTGCCGGCCGGCCAGCCGTGCCCAGAACCCCTCAGGCCCGTAGACCGTGCGTTCCGCACGCAGCACATCCTCTTCCGTCAGATGCCGGATGACGCGGTCCGCATCCGGTTCCGGAGATCGTCCGATACGGGCCACCTCATCCATGCTCTCTTCGTCGATCGGCCCTTCCAGAAGTACGGTGTCGACCTTTTCAAACAGGCGGCGCAGCGAAAGCTCGAAGGAGCAGCAGAAAAAATGCGCAGAACCTCCGATCCACGACGTGCGGCCGTTCTTTTCCAGACGCCAGAGCATGGCGTGTTCCCGCTGTTCCGGCAGCGTGTCGAAGAATTTCCACATGGAGACGCCGGGAGCCCCCATGACCGCCTGCATGAGTACCCTGGCCACATCCTCCCGTTCTTCCTGCCAGGAGGCCAGATGATAGGCTGCGCCCCGCACACCGCCCCATTTGAGCTTGAAGCGGGTGATGCCTTCGTTCACGCCCAGTCCGAGCAGGATTTCAGACTTGCCCTCGGCCCGTGCCCGTTCCAGCATCTCGGCAAAGAGCAGATCCGGGGCATGGGGTGTGTAGTGCACCTTGGAATGTGCGCCCAGAATATAGCCCACATGCCCGGGCAGGGAATATTCCAGAACCAGACAGGCGGCCAGGTGTCCTTCCCCGTCCCAGGCGTTGAGCAGGCGCAGTCCAGGATCGGCGCGCAGAGCCGCTGCCGTGCTTGTGTAGAGCTGACGTATGCGCGGAGGCAGCGGCACCCGACCCATGAATTCCATCCAGAGCCTGCGGTGTTCCGCCGTGAACTCCCGGGTCTCATCCACCGTCAACCGCTCCCGCGCATGGCGTACCGGCCCGCGCAGACGCGGCGGAACGGGCGCGTCTGCGGCCAGCGTGTAGTAGACGTCGCGGTCCTGCTCGTGACTGCGGAGCCGGGGCGGAAGCTCCGGAGCGATAAGGAAGCAGTCCGTGGCTCCCGTGCGGCGGACGGCCTCCTGAAGCGCCTTTTCCAGACGCGCGGTCTCTGCCTCACCCACCTGCGGGTAGCCAATGGCCATGAGCCAGTCCTCTCCGGCAACGAAGAGGTAGCCGTCGATGTCAAAGGCCGTGCCCCCTGACAGGGCTTCCAGAAGGGAACGGGAATGTTCGGGAACAACATATGCGGCCATGGCGAAACTCCTGCGAATGATCGGCATGAGTGTGACACAGAGCGGCAGACTGGTAAAGTCTCCCGTTAACCCGAAAAGACAGTCACAGGAATGGAAAAATTCGCCGTACTTTTTTTGGGGAGGGAAATTCTTCCAGAGCTTTTCGTCCTCCCGGGTACCATCGGACGAGACTGGATTCCGGGAAACCATACCCGAAGAAAAAAAATAAAGAATGCCAAGGTCTTTTGAACGCTGGCATTCTTTATTGTATCCAAATTTGGTGTCACCAACGGGATTTGAACCCGTCTTGGAGGCTTGAGAGGCCTCTGTCCTAACCGGATAGACGATGGTGACGTGTCGCAGACTCGACGGGAGAAATCTAGCTGTGCCTGCCCTGCCTGTCAAGCGATTTTTCTCCAAGCCAGTCAAAAACGACAGGGGACTGCACCAGGAGATTTGCGATTTGTTCATTGCCCGCAGCCCCGGGATGGACGCCGTCGCTGAGGTCGTCCAGATACCCGCCCTGCATAAGCGGATGATACACATCGATAAACAAGGCTCCCACGGCGGCGCAAATCGCCGCGTACGCCGTGCAGAGCGCACCAAGCCTCTGATTATGTTCGGCATCCTTGACCGGCGGCGCACTCATGAGAGCCACAGAGCCATACGCACCGGCACCCTGAAGAATATCCCTTGCGCAGGCGGCCGATTCCCCGATGGGAATATTCATCGCGCCGCGCGGCGCGGCCATATCCACGATACCAAAGCAGAAAAGCAGGTACGCGGGAACGCCTTCCATGGCGCGGCTCCTGTACTCTGCTTCCCAGCGTTCAAGGATCATGCGGCTGGAATGTCTGCGCACTCCCAGGTTGTAGAAAGTATCCGGGCTTTTCAGAAGTCCGGCCTTTTCCGCTTTGCCGGCGAAGCGGGCTACCCAGCCTCCGGCCGGCGCATCATTCACCCCAAGCGTTACTGAATCGCCGAAAAAATAGCATAGCTTCATGATGAGACCTTATGCTGACTGTTACGCAAGTACCATGTTTATCCTAGCCTTTTTTCCGTTTTCTGCCAACAGCCGGCTTGCCGGGAGCTGCCCATAAAAACTTGCAAAATGCCAGTGAATTACCGTTGTACTTTCTTTTACCAGCACTTGTGCCTCCTGCCAGACGGCGCTCTGCCTCTCAAAAAAACGCCGTCCTTCAAAAAACCATCTTGGCGGAAAGATGAACTGGAGAAAATTTTCCACCGTGGGCCATGGCTCTTGACAAAGCCTTTGCTTCGACACTAGTTTTGCCCTTGTGTCCTCGTAGCTCAGCCGGATAGAGCGACAGCCTCCTAAGCTGTAGGCCGCGTGTTCGACTCACGCCGGGGACACCAGAATAAAATCAAGGGGTTGGGTGCAAAGACGCCTAACCCCTTTTGCATATTCCTTTTTTCAACCCTATTTCCACCCTTCAAGGGAAAATTATGGTGCGTGCGATGGCGCACGAAAAATGAGAAGGAAAGGATTTGAGAAAAGAGCAAACAAAAAAAGCCGCCCTTCTGTGGCCTTGGCATTGGCGCTATTCCTATCAAAATGCCGTTTCAGGAAAAACTTCCAAAAAATTTCTCTTTCACTGAACGCCGGCACCTGCAGCTTCCTCGACTGTCCCGTGAAGGACGGGGACGACCTCAAGGGCGAAGCCGTGCTCCTGGCCCGGCTCTGCGGCATGAACATGGAAGACTTCCGCAAGCTCGACGTCGAAGACTACCAGCAGGTGCAGAAATGCTATCTGCGATTTCACCTCGGAGCTGATGACGCGGAAGGAGGCCATGCGGCTGTGCGTGATTCTGTCCCGTCTGACGGGATGGGGGCTTGATGACGTGCGGAGTGTGAAGGCGTGTGAAGTGAAGGACTGGCTGGACGCCGCTCTTGAGGTGGAAAAGGCCATGACCGGGAAGTGATCAGGGGATGGGGATGGATAGAAACTCTCTTATGTCCTTGAGCGAGTCAAGCAGCTCCTGGCGTTTGCGGGCTTCCGGACTCTTTTCCCACTCCTTCCGCTCCCGTGCCTTCCATTCCGGCCGCCACTTGCGCAGGCGGAAATAGTCTGCGCAAGTGCAGGCCGCATAGTAAACATAGCCGGACCACATAAACAGGTAGATCAGAGCTTTAAGAACTCCAAACAGGAAATAAAGCACAAGCCAGAGCACACACAGCCCCACCAGCAGCCCCAGAACTCCCATAACCAGCCAGACTGCAAGCATGTCCCAGTCCATTCACTTTCCCTCGGAGTAAACGATGTCCAAAACGTTAGGTATAGGTTTCGTCATCGGCGCTACGGTTGCCGCCACGGTCAATTCTGCCTTTACCACAGTCTCCAATAAAATCAAGCAGACACAGGCAGACATGGGCAAAGCCAGGCAGGAAATGGCCGCCCTGAACAAGGCCATGACGCTCAGGGATAAGCGGAACACGGTGCTGGCGCAGTATAAAAGCTCCGGGGGAAGCGATGCAAAACTCCGCAGCCAGCTGAAGGCGGTTTCGGTAGCCTATGCCAGGGCCAAAAGCGAAGCCCTCAAATACGGGGCCGCCGTGGCCGACTGGGAGGCCAGGCATAAGAAGGCCGTTGCCACGCTGGAAGCGTTTTCGGGCAAGAAAAAGCTTCTGTTCTCCATGCAGGCGGAACAGAACAGGCGCGGCGAGCTGCGGCAGAACCTCGTGGGCGATGTGGCCAGAGTCATGGCCGTGGCGTTTTTTGCAAGACTTCCGCTGAACGAAAAAACTATCGATTCAGACTGACCTTTCCTGTACCTGTTTGTGCGTCAGCATGATGCTTTTGGGGGTTCTTGAACTGCATCTCATAGAGTGTACGATACTGACCGTGAGGTATATTCATCAATTCCTCGTGCGTGCCAAGTTCAGCAAGGTTGCCCTCATTGATAACGGCAATACGATCGGCATTCTTTACTGTAGAAAGCCGATGGGCAATGACAAACACCGTCTTGTCTTTCATAAGGTTATCAATAGCCATCTGTACGATTTCCTCAGACTTGTTATCCAATGCGGAAGTTGCTTCGTCAAGGATAACAATGGGAGCGTTTTTAAGAAAAGCCCGTGCTATGGCCACGCGCTGTTTCTGCCCCCCTGAAAGAAGGACGCCTCTTTCACCAATATAAGTGTTTACTCCGTCTTTCAAAGATTTAATAAAATCAGTCAGACAGGCATTATGCAATGCTTCCTCAACATCCTCATCTGTAGCGTTAGGGTTACCAAGAAGAATATTCTCTTTAATGGTTCCTTCAAAAAGAAAATTATCCTGAAAGACGATAGCAATAGAATCGCGTAATTCCTTCAGACTTACATCCCGAATATCAACACCGTCAATTTTTATGCTTCCTTTTGTTACGTCATAAAAGCGCGGCAACAGGCTGACGAGGGTACTTTTTCCTCCCCCTGAATTTCCTACGAGTGCAAGCATCTCGCCAACACGAACGTTAAGATTGATGTTATGGAGAACCTCAGCACCTTTAGTGTATTCAAAACAGACATTCTCAAAACTTATTCCATGCGTTATGGCAGGAAGGCTGACAGGGTTTTCTTTTTCGATGAGGGTTGATGGGCGATCCAAAGTTTTAAAGACTCGATCTATCGCCAGAAAAGAATACTGCACAGAGAGCGCCACATTGCCGATATTCTTGAGTGGGGTGTAGAGCATGAGGAGTGCTGTAATAAAGGAGACGAAGTTGCCTGGCGAAATATTTCCCTGAACAATAAGCCAGCTTCCAAAAGCTATGGCAAGACCAAGTCCAACGGAAACAACAAAGTGCGTAAACGGAGTTATCCATGCAGTACGTCGTGTCATAGCCATTATGAGATCAAATATATTATTAAGAAGATCTTTAAAATGATTTTTCTGATAGTCTTGAAGATTATATGCCGATATTGTTCTATTACCAGCAAATGTTTCATTGTAAATAGTGTTAATCTGAAATATACATGCATTATTTTTGTTGACCAATGTCTTAAGTAACTTTTTTATTTTAGTAAGAGGCGCCACTGCAACAAACAGAATCACTATTGCCAATATGGAAAGCTGCCAGGAATTATAAATCAATACGAATACAAGGGCAACAGAGGAGCATATTCTGGTAGTAAAACTTTTGAGATTTCCCAAAAGTCCGGAGCATGCAAATTCAGCATCAGAATTAAAACGGAAAAGAATCTCACCGGAGGTAGAAGTATCAAAAAATGCAGGTTCTATTTCTACAAGTTTTTCATAGAGTCTGGTTTTCAATCCAAACGTGAGTTTGCCGCCCACCCAGGCGTTGAGATACGTTCCCGCAAAATTCAGCAGCCCCTGTATGCTCGTGAACCCCACGATGAGAAGAGGGATGTACCACGGGGATTCCATGTTTTTTCCCACAACTACAATATCCGTATAGGGTTTCAGAAAAAGCGCAATGGCGGCGTCAAGACTGCCAACGGGGACACAGATGACCAGAGAAAGCAGTGCCCTGAACCAAAACGGACGAACGAGAGGCCACATCCGACAGACGCTAGTAACAACCTGAAAAGATTTGAAAAATTCTTTTGAGAAAACTTTCATCAAAACTCCTCTATTCTCAGCAGTCCACGCCTGTCCTTGGAGAATCTCCAGCGGATGTCCGCTTTATACCACATACAACCCGGCACTGAGGCTCGTTTCAAGCTGACACAAACCTGCAACATCCAAAAGTTTCAGGGGTATGCCTGAGACTGGCAACCACCCCTTGCTGAATCAAAATTTGCTGTTTTCTAAAAATACCTGATCAGTCCGCAAAAGTCCATAGCGAGCAGCCTGGCAAGTTTTTCTGCCATGAGGTCTCCAAAAAAACAAAAAGCTCCCCCCTTGTTTTCCCTTGCGCTTTTTCTCAGCCCCGGTTAAGCGTGATCCATAGACTTGGTCACGCTCGGCAAAACTTTAAGCAACACACCGTCCTCGCTGAACTGCTGCAAGCTCCCTTTTGGAAAAATTCACCATGAGAATCATGATCGCCTCCGACATTCACGGCTCCGCCCGCTGGTGCAAACTCCTGCTGGAGTCCTTCGAGGACGAACGGGCCGACCGCCTGCTGCTCCTTGGCGACCTCCTCTATCACGGCCCCCGCAACAGCTTCCCCGACGACTACGCTCCTCAGAAAGTCCTGGCCATGCTCAACACCCTCGCGCCAAGCCTGCTCTGTGTGCGCGGGAACTGCGACAGCGACGTGGATCAGATGGTTCTGAAGTTCCCCATCCTCGCCGAATACGGAGTCCTCACCCTGGGAAAACGTCTCGTCTACGTTACGCACGGCCACACGTTCAACACAAAGAAGCATCCGCCCCTCATGCCGGGCGACATTCTCCTGCACGGGCACACGCACATTCCGGCGTGGGACGACTTCGGTGACGGCAACCTTTACCTCAATCCCGGTTCCGTTTCCCTGCCCAAGGGGGATTCGGTTCACAGCTACATGACGCTGGAAGGGGCGACGTTCCTCTGGAAAGAACTGGGCGGCTCCGTCTATCACAGGCTGGAAGCGTAAGACGCTCCCGCGGCCTTGCACCAAAAAATCCGGCATTCTCACGGTGTTGCCGGAAAAAGACAATCGTGTATCCTGAGTTACAGCTTGAAGGCAGCAGAAGGAGGCGCGCATGAAAAAGATCCTTTACTGGTTCGGAGGCATAGCTATTGTACTCGCCACAGGAGCATTTGCGGCCGTTCAGCTGATCGATGCTGCCTTCATCGGCGAAAAAATTTCCGCTGCGGTGAAAGACGCCACGGGAACGCCTCTTGAATTTTCCTCCGCACCGTCTGTCACGCTTCTGCCTCCTGGCCTCGCGTTCGATGAAGTCCGCTGGGAGGCCGTAACGGACGGAAAAGGCGCGCGCTTTGTGGCAAAAGGCGGAAGTGCGCGCGTAGCGCTTGCTCCGCTCCTGCATGGCTCTCTGGTGATCGCCGAAGTGACGCTGGACACCCCTGCCGTTGACGCATTCCTGCCCGAATCCCAAGCCGTGCCTGAAACAGACGCACACTCTTCCGCATCAGGGGAAACTACGGAACTGCCAACATCCCTGCCCTTCGCGCTGGAAAAACTGACGGTGAACAGAGGAAGCCTCTCCTGTACCCTGGGTGCACAGCGTTACCGTATCAAGGACTTCAATCTCTCCGTTCTCAACCTGCGCAGCGATGAGGACGCCGATCTCTCCTGTGCCTTCAGCTACGCCCTTTCCCTGATGGACGAAGAAATGAGCGGCGATCTTGCCCTCTCCGCCAAGGCCAATCTGTTCACGGCCAGCCCCTCCGTCCGTGAGGTATCTCTCAAACTGACGCCCCGCGGCTCCACGCTTCCAGCAACTCTCGGTCCATTACAGCTCAGCGGAGGCGCGAACTTCGACCCGCAGACGCAGCTTCTGTCGCTGAAAGACCTCTCCATGACGCTGCCCACCGCCAGTACGGACTTCAGTGGAACGATCAACCTGAAAGACCTGTCGGCGCAGGGAGCGTTCCGTCTGAACGCCCCGCCGCGCGCTCTGGCCGCCCTGTTCGGGATAACGCTGCCCGCCCGCGACCCGGATCGCTTCGTACTCAAGGGAAACATCGCGGCCTCGAAGCGAAGCCTCGCGCTTTCAGGCATGGCAGGAACTCTGGATGATACTCCGCTCAAGTCCGATCTGAGCCTCGCCTTCGGAGACGTCCCTTCCGTAAAGGGAACACTGAGCGTGGGGGATGCGGATCTGGATGCCCTTCTGCCTCAACCTTCCGCCCAGAAAAAATCCGCCCAGGAAAAATCCGCCCAGAAAAAGCCCCGCACGGAAAATTCCGAGCAGCAAAAGGCTGCCGCCCAGCAAGACCGTCTTCTGCCGGTTCTTGACCTTGGCATGGATATGGCCTCGCTGCACTGGCACGGACTGAAGGCTCGGGACATTCAGCTCGTCCTCCGCGGCGCTCAGGGGAAGTACACTCTGGAAAAGTTTGCGGTCTCACTGGAAAGCGGCGGAACGCTGACCTCATCCGGGCGCGCGGATCTGAACAGCGGCGACTCTTCCCTCGTGCTCAGCGCAAAAGACTTCCGCATCGGACCCATTATGGAAGCTCTGGGGAAGGGACGCGACGTTGAAGGAACGGCGCACGCTGAGGCCAGCCTGACGGCAAGCGGCAAAAGCGTTGAAGCACTCATGGCCAGCCTTTCCGGTTCGGGCAAGCTGAGTGCCGGGGACCTCAATGTCAGGGCTTTGACGGAAACGCTGCAAAGCGTGCCGGTGTTCAAGAATATCGCGTCTTCGGCCTTCGCCCAAGTGAATGCACCCTTCACGGCCTCCAAGGGCATTCTGACCTTCTCTCCGGTGACGGCCACCTCGGAAGCGTTCAAGGCCAGGGCCACCGCCACGGTCAACCTGCCCAGGCAGTACCTGCAGGGTGCGGTCACTGTCAGCGCCTTGGGAATGGACGTACCCGTCAACATTGAGGGTCCGCTGGTGAACCTCTCGTATTCTCTGGATCCCCGCTTCACCGTGAACGTTCTCAAGGGCGTGGGTGAAGCCGTCCTGAACGGAGGAAAAGATGCCGGTTCTCTTGCCGTGGACACGGGCAAGGACACTGAAAAGGCCGTCAAGGACGTGGGCAGGGCACTCAAAAGCCTGTTCCGCCGCTAACCGCGCTGCGTAACAAAAAACACGCTCCGCTGAAACGCTTCCGCCTTTCAGGGCTGGGCTGCGGCGTTCCTTTTCTTAAAGTCCGTCAGGTGAGTCAGTGTTCCGGGAAACGACCTCCGCAGGACTTCGACTCTTCCCCGGAAACGCCGTCAGGCTCTTCTTCGCGTCCGCGTCTTGAAGCTGTGTTCCGCAAGCCAGCCCAGCTCCTGAAGCCGGACGTCCACCTTGTCGAACAGGGAGCCGCGGGTGAACGAGCCGTTCTTCAGACGGCGGCCTGCGGGGAGACCTGTAAGCAGTTCCAGGGCTTCGCTGATGTGTGTCACCGGATAGATGGCGAAGCGGCCTGTGCGCACCGCCTCGACAACCTGCTCGTCCAGCATGAGATGTTCAACGTTGTCCCGCGGCAGAATAACGCCCTGCTCCCCTGTCAGGCCGCGGCGTGAACAGAGCTGAAAGAAGCCCTCGATCTTGCGGGTGACGCCGCCCACGGCCATAATTTGTCCCGACTGGCTCACCGCGCCGGTGAATGCCAGAGAAAGGCGGATGGGCACATCGGATATCGCTGAAAGCAGCGCCGCCAGCTCCGCGCCGGAAGCGGAATCGCCCTCAATGCCGGTATAGCTCTGCTCAAAACAGAGACTGCCGGTGAGGACGAGTGGCTTGTTGTACGCGAACTGCGCCGTCAGGTAACTCTTCAGAATCATCATGGCCTTGGTGTGGATAGGGCCGCCCAGCTCTGCCTCGCGCTCAAGATCGATGATGCCTCCGTGCCCGACGCCCACGGTACAGGAAATCTGGTGCGGCAAACCAAATTCATATGCTCCGCTCATGGTGACGGCCAGCCCGTTCACCCGCCCGACTTCTGCGCCGGTTGTGCGGATCTTGATAAGATCGCGGTCGTACTCCTCCATGAACAGTTCTTCCACAAAGTCCGAGCGGCGGCGGCGAGCCTTGAGCGCGGTCTGAAGGCAGTCCGCATCCACCATATCCAGCCCGCGCATGGAGGCCGTTGCCGAGGCTTCGATGAGCGTCTCCCGCATGAGCGGAAAACGCAGCGAGAGCTTGCGGTGATCTTCGCACAGTTCCGAGCCGTGATCCACAAGGCCTGCCAGCGCCTCTCTGGAGAAGGGCAGCAAGTCGGCTTCGTCCATGATGCGGGCCAGACGGCAGAGCCAGGAACGCACGGAAGCCGCCGTGCGCTCCGTCTCCGAAACCATCTGCGCCTTAATCTTGAACAGCTTGGAAAACCGTTCGTCCCGCTCCAGAAGTGCCTCGTAAAGCTCATCGTCGCCGATGAGAATAACCTTGACGTTCAGCGGAAGAGGCTCTGGCTCGATGCCCTTGACCCGTGAGGTATCATACATGTCAAGGTCTTCAATACGCGCCACGCCGGAGCGCAGGGCACGCACCAGTCCTTCCCAGGCGCCGGGGTTTGCCAGCACGTCACCGGCGTGCAGGATGAGATAACCGCCGTTGGCGCGATGCAGCGCACCTGCCTTGATGAGCGTGAAATCCGTGACCAGCGCACCCATCTCCGACTCTCTCTCTATCGCGCCCAGCAGATTGGAGAAGGTCGGATGATTTTCCACCACCACGGGCGCCCCGTGGGTTTGCCCGTTGTCCACCAGAACATGTACCTCATAGCGGTACAGTCCGGCTTCGACCGGAGTCTGGGAAGCGTCGGGACGTGCGCCGGCAAACAGCATCTCGCGGGGCAGAAAGGCTTCGGGATGCTGGAGAATGTCCCGGCGCAGGCTGTCAAAAAAAACATCCAGTGCGTCACCGCCGCTCCCGCATCCGGCAATGCGGCAGGCTTTTTCCCGCACTGGCAGGACAAAACGGTCAAAGGCTGAGGCCAGCACGTCTTCTTCAAGCTTTTTTTCTTTCTGACGAAATTCCTTTTCCAGCAGGGCAAGGCGGTGCACCTGCGGCCCCATGCGCTGAAGCAGGTGATCGCCCTTGCGCTTTACGCTGCGGCGGGTGACGGCGTCCACATGGGCCAGTTCTTCATCGCTCATGCGTTTGCCGTCTATCAGCGGAAACAGGGAAAGGCTGCCCGGATCGTCTGCTTCCAGAGCGAAGCCGCTGGCTTCGGCCAGGGATTCCAGCTCCTCGACTATGGCCGAGCGCTTCTTCTGAAAACGTTCCAGAGCCTCGCTGCGGAGAGCAGAAAAGGCTTCCGAATCCATCTGGCCGGGCATGGTCTCGTGAAGCTGGCGCAGCGCCCCGGACAGCGCCTTTTTGAGCTGCCGCCCCTGCCCCGCAGGAAGCTGGATGAGGATGGGGCGGTCTTCATCCTCAAAATTATTGACATACAGAATATCCGGGGGAGTGGCCTCGTGCCGGGCCATCTCGTCGAGCATCTCACAGACCATATAGGTGCGGCCAAGGTCGGGAGAGCCGGAAACATAGACATTATAGCCAGAGCTGCGGACATGCAGAGCCAGCTCCAGAGCTTCAAGCGCACGAACCTGCGCCGGGCGGCGGCGTCCCTTTCTGGGAATGAGCCGGCTGTCCTCCCAGGGGATGCGTTCCACGGACCAGCGAGGGTGGAGCTTATCAGCGGGGAGCGATGGTATCGAACGAAGAGCAGGACTCATGCAGATTCCTCACAAAGAGCGGCTCCCAATCGTCAGAAAGGGTAAAAAGCAGGGCGGCACGGGAGCCTGTCACTCTGCAGAATACAATTCACGGAGAACGGCGCCGGCGCCCTGATTCAGCAGTTCTTCTGCCAATGCCGTGCCCAGGTTCCCGGCAGACTCCGGCGCTGCGCGGCCCCGCCTCTCGCCGCGGAAGATTTTTTGGCCCTGTGGGTCGGCCACAAGACCGGAAAGCGTCAGCTCCTCCCCGTTCAGGACGGCATGCGCCGCAATGGGAACCTGACATCCGCCGTCCAGCCGGCGCAGAAAGGCGCGTTCCGCAGACACACAGAGGCGCGTGGGCTCGTGTTCAAGAAAGGCAACAGAGGACTGAACGTCCTCGCGGCCGGCGCGGATCTCCACGCCAAGTGCGCCCTGCCCCACGGCGGGCAGGAAGGCCGGAGGCGCAAGCTCCTCCTGAAACGATGCGGCGAGACCAAGCCGCTTCACTCCAGCGCTGGCCAGAATCACGGCATCGTACCGGCCTTCCTTCATTTTGCGCAAGCGCGTTTCCACGTTGCCGCGCAGCATCGTAACCTGAAGATCGGGACGCAGCGCGAGCACCTGGGCCTGACGGCGCAAAGAGCTTGTGCCCACAACTGCGCCTCTGGGCAGGCTATGCAGCGCAGCGTATTTTTCCGAAAGAAAAAGATCCGTGCAGATCTCCCGTTCCGGCACCGCTCCCAGCACAAGACCTTCCGGCAGAATCATGGGCACGTCCTTCATGCTGTGAACAGCAAGGTCGGCCTGACCGGAGAGCAGCGCCTCTTCGATTTCCTTGACGAACAGCCCCTTGCCGCCCACCTTGGCCAGCGGCACGTCCAGAATCACGTCGCCTCTGGTCTTGAGGACGAGCAGATCCACGTCCAAAGCGGGATACCGCTGCCGGAGCTGGGAGCGGATATGCTCAGCCTGCCACAGAGCCAGCGCGCTGCCCCGCGTTGCGATGACCATTTTTTTCATGAAAAGGCTCCGAACATCCAGAGAGCGGCCTTCCCCCCGCAAGCTGCCGGAGAAGGCCGGAAAAAACGCCTCAGTGCCCGCAGGTGGCGCAGCTGCCGCCGGAGCAGCCGGCGCAGCCCCCGGAACAGCCTCCGGACGGGACGGGAGCACCGCTGTCTCCGCTCGAACCGTAATGGCAGCAGCAGCGGGAAATCAGCTTTTCCGTTTCCGCAGAGCGGCAGACCGGGCAGGCAGGAACTTCGCCCCCGGATACCAGTTCTTCAAAGGTGTGTCCGCAGGTTTTGCAGCGATATTCATAAATAGGCATGGAACTATTCTCCTCTACGGCTCGTGAGAGCCTGCACGTTTTCAAAAAGATACCAGTCGATAAGACGACACAGAAGGTGCATACAGGCTTCATGCATCTCCTGAATAAGCGGCGTGTTCGTGCCGGGCACGTCCAGCAGATGATCACAGAGTTCGGCCATCCTGCCGCCTCCGCGCCCGGTCAGACCTATCGTTACCATGCCGAGGGCACGGGCGGCCGCCAGGGCCTTTACCACGTTGGCGCTGTTCCCGGACGTGGAAAAGGCCACGAGAACATCGCCCTCCTTTCCCAATCCGTTCACCTGACGGGCGAAAACCTCATCGTAGCCGTAGTCGTTGCCCACGGCCGTAAGCGCGGACGTGTCCACCGTCAGCGCCACTGCAGGCAGAGAAGGCCGTTCCAGCAGAAAGCGGCCCAAGAGTTCGCCGGTCATATGCTGGGCGTCCGCCGCGCTGCCGCCGTTGCCGCAGACCAGTATCTTGCCGCCGCGGGCAAGGCATCCCGCCATGGTCAGCGCCGCAGCGTTAAGTACGGGCGCGCAGCTCTCCAGAAAGGAAACACGCAGGCGAGCGCCTTCTTCGGCATAGTCATGGATGAAGTCGAGGGCGTTATTCATGGCAGCTCCGCAGGGTTGGCGTTCAATGTTCAGACAGGGCAACGATCCGCATCTTCTGAATGTTGGACTTTACTCCAATCTTTCCCCTCTGACAATGGCAAGGCTCCGGCTCCGGCGGCAGACAGTTTTCTGATTGCAGGCGGGCTGGCTTTGACGTACAAGAAAGACATGTGCGCCTATTCCCGCTTTCTCCTG
>NZ_CANRLT010000007.1 GCF_947631555.1 uncultured Mailhella sp.
CAGGAGCTTCTCAATCACTGCGGGAGACAGGGAAGCGGGCAGTTTTTTGTCCAGTCCGGCGTGATACACATGCCCCACGAGCACCATCCCCTTCCACCCCTGCCGGAAGGCTTCGCTGTATGGAAAAAGCTCGCAGCTGCGCCAGGTCCGGGTAACATCGGGAAGCTCGTGATGCGAATCCAGCACGGCGCTGCCCAGCCCGGGAAAATGCTTGAGCACCGGAAGAACTCCGCCGTCTTCAAGTCCGGCGGCAAAGGCCAGTGCCAGGCGTGAAACCGCAGCGGCGTTCGTCCCGAACATCCGGCCCATGTCGCCGAGTCCCGGGCTTTGCCTGCTGCTCTGTATATCAACCACCGGTGCGAGGTCCACATTGATGCCCACGCGGGCCATCTCTCGCCCGGCCCTTTGTCCAAGGCGGAAGATTTCCTTTGCCGGCAGGCTTGCCATCTCCCGCGCCGAGGGCAGATTCATGAAGCCGCGGACGGGCATCAGCCGGCGCACCTGCCCGCCTTCCTGATCCACGGCGATGAACAAAGGCCGGGGAGCCTGCTTCTGAAGGGTCGCGGTGAGCCGCGCCACCTGCTGCGGGGAGGCGATATTCCGCGCAGAACCGCTTGTCACATCGCGGTCAAAGAGGATCACCCCGCCCACGCGCCCCTTGCGCACGGCTTCGAGGAAAGGCTCCGGCACGGACGTTCCCCGGAAACCTGTCATGATCATGGCTCCGGCCATGACTTCCACAGAAGGCGCAGAAGACGCCGCTCCCGCCGGCAAGCTCAGGCAGAACAGCACAAGAAACACGGCAAGAAAGCGCAAGATTCAGGCCCCTTTCTTCCCATCAGGAGCGGCTTCATGGATCCGGGGCGGAGCGAAGGCCGGAAGCTCCCCGCGCGCGTACTTTTCGCCGTAGGCACGGATGCCGGAAAGCAGCAGTCCGTTGAGGTGCCGGTTCACGTCTTCCCTGTCGTATTCAAAGATGGTCGAAAGCGAACGGGCCATGTTCCGCTGCACGCACAGCATGAGCAGGTACGGGGCCATGACGGAAATGATGCAGCACTGAAGCTCCGGCGCGTCATGGGGAATGCCCGTGACCTCGGAAAGCAGACTCAGGATGCTCTCTTCCTTGGGAAAGGTTCCCTCCAGAAAGGCCAGCCCGCCCATGGGAGAAGGCATGGTAAGTTCGTGGGCCCAGATGCGCATGTGCCAGCCTTCCCCGTTGAACACCGCCTCGAGGTAAGCCTCCAGCACGCGGGAGAGCTTTTCTTCGGCCGTGGTGTCCGCGGAGGTGATGCGCACCATTTTCGACATGTTCACAATCTGATTGTGGACGTCATCGAGCACGGCTCGGTAAAGATCGTCACGGCTGCCGAAGTGGTAATTGACCGAGGCCATGTTCACTCCGGCCTCGCGGCAGATCATCTTGCTGGTGGTATCCGCATAGCCGTGTTCGGCAAAAAGACGCACCGCCGTTTCCAGAATGTGCCGCCGCGTGGCTTCACCGTCCTCGCGGGAAGTTTTCTTTTTGGAGAAGAAGATCATCAGGGAACTCCTTATCACAGGGCGGAGCCGCTCGTCCACACAGGAGTGTCTGAAAAAAGGGGACGACACCAGGAAGGGTGCTGGAAAAACTCGCTTAAAAAGGAAAGCTGGGGCACGCGGACGGAGCAGCCCCAGAACTTTCACAGCCGAAGGACAGGATGGCGGGAATCATGCGTATCTCTTTCATGCCCCGCACCGCCCGACCTGTCGCACGGCACTGCGCATCTTCAGAAATGGAGAGGTGATATTCCCAAAGAGCGCCATGAGCGAAATGTGTCCCTGAAGGAAAAACCGGATTCCTTCACTAATCTAAATTTGAATTTAAACTCATCCCCGCTTCCTGTCAATAGGAAAAATGCCTTGATGTGCTCTTTTTTCACCAGCCCGGCAGTTGCCTGCGCGCCGCTTTTCTGCGAAAAACACACCTGCGCCTGCTGCGTTTATCGTTCAAGGACTTGCCATGCGACTTGACTCCGCCTGCAAAGCCACGCTCATCGGTCTGCTTGCCCCTCTCTGCTGGGGCATGTCCGTAGGGCTGACCCGCAGCATCACGGAATCCTTCGGGCTGGCCGCCGGAATCAGCCTGCTGAGCTGGGCTGTGTGCCTCTACCTCACGTTCTTCCTGGGACTGCCGAAGCTGAGCGCCTTTCCACGGAAGTACCTCCTGCTCGGACTTCCCATGGCCAACGTCTGTTCCCTGTGCTTCTGCTCCTCCCTGTACCTCTCCGACGGCGGAGCGCAGACGGTGGAAGTGGGCATGGTCAATTACCTCTGGCCCTGCCTCGTCGTGCTCTTCGCCGTCGTCTTCAACGGACAGAAGGCCCGCTGGTGGATGGCGCCGGGCGTGATCATCAGTTTTCTGGGCGTCATGCTGGTTCTGGGCGGCAAGGAAGGCATACAGCCGGATCTCATCTGGACGCATGTCCGGCAGAACCCGTGGAGCTACCTCATGGCCTTTCTCGGAGCCATGGCCTGGGCCGTCTACTCCAATCTCACCCGGGCCTGGTCCCGCGGGCAGAACCCCACGGTCATCGTCTTCGCCCTCGACGCCCTGATCTTCACCGGCGCATGGCTGCTGGGCTTCGGCGACCTCGGCCACGCTTCCGTCAGAGGCTGGCTCAGTCTCGGACTGGGCACGGTGGCCATGGGTTCGGCCTATGCCGCCTGGAGCTACGGCGTCACCAGGGGCAGCATCACTCTGCTTGGCGTGGCGTCCTACTTCACACCCGTACTCTCCTGCCTCTTCGCCGTTGTCTGGATAGACGCCAGTCTCGACGCCTCCTTCTGGCTCGGCGTCCTCGTGGTGGTCTGCGGTTCACTGCTCTGCTGGAGTTCCACCGTGCTGCACCGCTGAGGGGGGGAGGATATTTCCTGAACATTGACTCTTTAAGCGGAAGACTCCCTTTTTCACGTTTTTCCAGGGGGAGACCTTCACGAGTTCAACCAGGAAGGCAAACCCCTTCAGAGCGTTGCTCCTGCGCCTGGGAGGGATTTGTACCAATTCCTAGGCTTGCGCCCGACTCTGCTCCTCCACGCCTCTTGGCACAAGGCGCAGTTCGTGGATTTCCAGGCACACAGCCGAAAGAGGAGCCTGTTCTCCTGCCTTTCAGTCTTCCTCAAAAAGCAGGGAAAGATAGTCCTTTCTGTCATCGGAATCGCGATATTTTTCATAAAGAAAGCGCAGCACACTGAAGGCTGCGTGAGAAAGATACGCCTGCCGAAGTACGATGATCACGGGAAGCGTCTCCAGTGTGCCGAAATTCAGCCTCCGCGTTTCCAAACCGCTGTCCGGGCCTATCTCACTTTCAGGCAAGATCGTCACGGCCCGAAGTCCGTTTTTCAGAAGTTCCAGCAGAATACGACTGTCCTGAGTATCCAGCAGTATGTGGGGGATCACACCTTCCATCTGGAAGGTGCGCATAAGAACGTTATAACTGCCTCCACCGTCTCTTCTGCGGGAAAGCAGGAGCGGCACACCGTGAAAATCCCGTGCGTCCACCAGCGTCTTTCCTGGGGGCGGACACAACCCTCGGCCATACACGGCACAAAAGGGCGAAGAACGCAGGCGCACAATCTTATAATTCTGATTGATAAGCGGGAGCTGAACGAGACAGAAATCCAGGTGTACTTCCTGCATGTGCCTCTCCAGACTCTGATTGTCCATGATCCAGACCCGAAAGGTCAACTGAGGGAACTTCTCCTGAAGCTCGGGCAGGGAAGACAGCAACAGTGAATTGCAGGGCGGGCATACTCCCATACGTACCAGGCCGGAAACCGGCTTCCCTATGTGGAGAAAATCCTTTTCCATGCTGTGAATATAGGACAGAATGAACTGTGCCTTGTGGTACAGTTTCTCCCCGGCCGGCGTTACCTGGAAGCTTCTGCTCGTGCGGTGGATAAGCGTGACGCCCAGCTCTTCCTCCAGTTCCTTGATGCGCTGGGACAACGGCGGCTGAGAAATATGCAGAGAAGTTGCTGCCTTACTGAAGGAGCCGAACTCCACCAGCGTACAAAAATATTCCAGTCGCTTAAAATCCATGACTTCTCCCGATGCAGAGGTTCCCGTTTTCACCGAAGGAGGCCCCTGCGGTGCGCGCCTCCTGAGTACGGGAGTATATAGAATCTGCTGTTTTTATCTATATTTTTCCGATATGAATAACCCGATTAAAAAATATTTTTCCTTATAGCTCTTTTCCTTTAAACCTGACAATATGAAAAAACTCCTAAGGAGGGAACATGAATTCTTTTACCAGAACTTTTCTGAGCGTCCTCATGGCGGGCGTTTTCGCCCTTCCCTCAGCGTTGCCGGCGAAAGCAGCCAGCCATGATCTGACCATTGTCGGCGGCGGTTCCGGCGGTCTGTGGGCCATCATCACCGAAGGCGTCGGCGAAACCGTGCGGCGCAGCCTCGAGGGCGCCCGTGTCACGACTGAACCCGGCAAGGACGGGCCTAATCAGGTCATGGTCAACCGGGGAGAGGTGCAGTTCGGTATCGCTTCGGATATTCTTACACTGCGCGCAGTCAACGGTGAAGCCCCCTTCAAGGGAAAACTGGACAAACTCCGCCTTGTGGCCGTACTCAATCCCTATCAGACGGTACAGTTCTTTATGGATAAAAAGACCGGCATTGCGGACGCCGCCGAGCTGAAAGCCAAGAAATACCCTCTGAAGATCACCGTAAACCGCCAGGGCACGGTCATGGATCTGCTCTCCGAAAAACTGCTTGCGCTTTACGGAGCATCCTACAAGGACATCACATCCTGGGGCGGCAGGATCGAAAAGATTCCCGGCCCGGAATCCATGGATCTGTGGGATGCCGGACAGATGGACGCCATCATCGAAGTCTGCCAGTTCCCGTCCAGCCGCTTCTTCGAACTGGGCCAGAAACATGAACTGACCCTGCTTCCGCTGGATGAAGCCGTCATAGAGCAGATGAACCGTCAGATGGGCACGACCTCCATCACCATTCCCGCCGGAACCTATCCCTTCCAGAAGGAAGACGTAAAAACCGTAACCTCGCAACTTCTCCTCATCACCAACGCGGATACTCCCGATGAACTGGTGGAAGGCGTCCTCAAGGCCATGGTCGCAAACCTCGACTACCTGCGCACCGTCCATTCCAACCTGAAGGATCTTTCGCCTATGCAAATGGCTGCCAATACCACCATTCCCATGCATCCCGCTGCGGAAAAATTCTACAAGAATCTGAACAAGTAGCATCTATGGTCATGCCGTCCTTCGCGGCGGCATGACCCCCCTTTTTTCGGTAAAATGTCCGCCGGACCTCTCGTCCGATTGCGGGTCGGGGATGTTTACCCTTGCAGACAGTATAGTTCAACACTTTCCCGAGAGACTCCTATGACACCAGGAATGTTTTTCAAAGAAGGACGCAGAAGAAATCTGTCCCCGCTGTGGACGAAGATTACAGGCGTGCTCGTATGCCTTTTTTCGGCACTGGAACTGTATGGAGCGCCGTTCGGCTTCATTGATTCCTACGTCCTGCGCGGCATCTTCGTCTCCTTCGCCGCGGCTCTCACCTTTCTCTGCTTCACCCCCATGAAGACGGAACGCCGGGAATCGGAAAACGTTCCTGTCGTGGACATACTGCTTGCCGCGCTCAGCCTGTGCGTTGGCATCTACCTATCCATAAACGGCACGGACATCATCAATCGCTGGACAGGCGTTGATCCACTCTCTCCGGCAGACTGGATGGTCACGTCCGCCTGCGTGCTGCTTGTCCTCGAAGTCACCCGGCGCACCGCCGGACCCGTATTGCTGGGTATTATCCTCGTCTTCATTGTCTATAATTTTGCCGGCAGATACCTGCCAGGCTATTGGGGACACCGTGGCTGTACACTGGCAACCTTTCTCGACCGCATGGTCTTCACCTACGATGGCATTTTCAGCACTCCGGTGGGGGTGGCCTGTACCTACGTCTTCATGTTTGTTCTCTTCGGTCATACCTTCAACGCCGCTGGCGGCGGCAAATTTTTCTTCAGTCTCGCGGCCTCCATTGCCGGACGTATGCGCGGCGGCCCCGCCAAAATCAGCGTCATTGCCTCCGCCCTCTACGGCACAGTCTCCGGTTCGCCCGTGTCCGATGTCGTGACTACTGGCAGCATCACCATCCCGCTCATGAAGCGTCTCGGCTACACGCCCGAATTTGCCGGAGCTGTGGCTGCATCTGCCTGTTCCGGAGCATCAATACTGCCCCCCATCATGGGCACTGCGGCTTTTCTCATGGTCGATGTAGCAGGTATAGCCTATATCGACATTGCCATCGCAGCCGCCATCCCCGCCGTTATCTATTACGCGGCACTCATGCTCCAGGTACATGATCGTTCCGTCATGCAGGGGATGCGCCCCATCGCGGACGATGAACATCCCGTTGCCCCGGCAGGCAAGGTTTTGCGTGAAAACTGGCTCTACCTTGTCCCCATCACCTTGCTGATCGTACTCATCATCGAGCGTGTGACTCCCACCGTTGTCGGACTCTGCGCCACAGCAACCGTCATCGCGATCACATGGCTCATGCCTGGTCGACGCATGGGTATCAGAGAAATCTACGCCGTTCTGCATAAAACCTGTCTCGGCATCCTGACCGTGGCAAACGCCTCAGCAGCGGCGGGCATGGTCATCGGCGGCATCATGCTCACAGGACTGGGCGGCAAATTCACCTCTCTGGTCTTCGCCGCTACCGGTGGGCAAAGCGGCCTCTGCCTGGCTATGGTCGCACTGGTGTGCATCATACTCGGCATGGGTATGCCCGTTCCCGCTGCCTATGTGCTTACCGCGACCCTGGCTGCGCCCGCCCTCCTGGGATTCAAATTCTCCCTTATGAGCGCTCACCTGTTCATCGTGTACTTTGCCGCCATTTCCGCCATTACGCCTCCCGTGGCTGTAGCAGCCTACGCCGCAGCCGGCATTTCGGAAGGCAGTCCCAACAGCACCGGCATTCAGGCGGTAAAACTATCCATTGCGGCCTATCTGGTACCCTTTGTGTTCATGTACCGCCCGGGCCTGCTCATGGACGGCTCCCTGCCAAGCATTCTCTACGCCACGGCCGTTACCTCCATCGGTGTTATCTGTGTGGCCTCCGGACTGGAAGGCTACCTGCACGGCCCGCTGCGCAGCAAGCTCTACCGCTTTCTGCTGATCGCAGACGGCATCATTTTCATCTGGCCCACCATCTGGGCCGATGCTCTCGGTCTCCTCATTTTTACGCTCGTTTACGGACATCAGGCCGTCATCCGCAAAAATAATCCCGATCCGGACGTTCGGGGAACAACCACTCAGGAGCTTTTATGATCAAAATTCCTGAAATCATCCGCCTCGAAACAGAGCTTCTGATCCTCGGCACGGGAGCCGCAGGCTGCGGCGCTGCTCTGGCTGCCCGTGAAGCCGGTGTGAAGACGCTGATGGTGGACAAGGGCAAGCTGGAAAGTTCAGGCTGTCTCGGCGGCGGTAACGATCATTTCGTAGCAGTACTCGGCACAAACGAACCGAACGACACCATCGATGATCTGATAAAAGTCCACAACAAGCCCGGTTCCGGCGTTTCAGAAAAACAGATCCGCGAATGGGGCGAAGTCATGCCGCTCATGGTAGCATTCCTGGAGGGAGAAGGCGTACGCCTGCTGCACAAACCCGACGGAAGCTATCTGCGCACGGCCGGTCGCGGTGAACCCGCCTGGTACATCAATATCGCCGAAGGGCAGAAAATCAAACGTCTCATTGCCAAAAAACTGCGCGCACTGGGTGCGGACGTACTCGATCACGTCATGATCACCCGCCTGCTGAAAAAAAATGGACACATCGCCGGAGCCATAGGTTTCAACGTGCTGGACGGCACCCGCTACGTCATTTCCGCATCCACCGTCATTCTGGCTCTCGGCAACAGCTGCAACCGGGCCACAACAAATTCCACGGGCAATCCGTACAATACCTGGCACAGTCCGTTCAACACCGGAAGTCAGTATGCTCTAGCCTACGATATCGGAGCGGATATCATCAACATGGACGTGAAGCAGCAGGCCACGCTGATTCCCAAAGGCTTCGGCTGTGCGGGCATGAACGGTATCAACGGCTCAGGCGCACACGAACTCAACGCCCTCGGAGAGCGGTTCATGTCCCGGTATCATCCTCAGATGGAAAACAGTCCGCGGCAGTTCCAGATCAACGGCACTCACCGTGAACTTGTGGAAGGACGCGGCCCATTTCACATGGAAATGCGCCATATCGCGCCTGACCTTCTGCACCATCTGCAATATGTACTTATGCCCGGAGACAAGGCTACTTTCCTCGACTACTGTGAACAACGCGGCGTAGACTTTGCCAAAGCGCCTATGGAAGTTGAGATCGGTGAAATAGAATTCAGTGGTATGCTCGCCACAAATGACAACTATGAAACTACCGTTCCTGGCCTGTACAACGGATGTGTTTTTTATACATTTTCAGGATCTTTATGCAGTGGATACATGGCCGGACGTTCAGCCGGACGCCGCCTTTCCCCTGCCATCGACCTCAACGATCTTGAAGATGAAATCCAAACCGAATGCGCCCGTATTCTCGCGCCGATGAATGTCACCGGCGACTCTCTGCCACAAGAGACTTTCGAAGCCGCCATCCGGCAAGTCATGTCCTACTACATGGGCTATGTACGCAACGAAGCCGGCATGAACATCGCTTTGGATCGACTTGCATTCATCAGCACCTGCAAAAACCATGTAGAAGCTCGCAACATACATGAACTCATGAAAGTACATGAAGCAATGCATCTTTTGCAAAGCTGTACGCTTTCAACACTATGCACGCTGCAGCGCAAGGAAAGCGGACGGAGCGTATACCGCAGGTCTGACTATCCCGACAAAGACGCGTCCTACGAAGGCAGAATCCTGGTAGTGAACAAGAAAGACGACCGCCCGAAGACATTCTGGCGTTAAAGGCGGGAGGAAAAAACTATGCCCCCTATTTACAGCAAGGCGTTGAAAACTCTTTTTATTCATCATGCAGGACAACTGCGTCAGACGCGCACGTCTCCTTGCGAGGCCAAATGCCTTCTGGGAAATTCCATTCAGAACGTCCATACCCTTCTTGCGGAAGGAAAGCCGGACGAAGCACTGCTGTGGCTCCACACTCGCAATCCCTTTCCCGGAATAACGGGACGTGTCTGTCCCCACCCTTGTGAAGACGTCTGCAACAGAACCGGTCGTGACGAGGCTCTGACCATACGCAGTCTGGAACGCTTTGCCGCCGACCATGGCAGGACGGCAACTCTGAAGCCACTCCCCTCAAGCGGCAGACGCGTTGCCATCATAGGCGCCGGGCCTGCCGGCCTTTCCGCAGCACATTTCACCGCCCTCCTCGGCCATGCCGTAGACGTTTACGACCGTTCTCCAGTCATGGGCGGGGTGCCCCGGCAGGTCATTCCCGACTTCCGGCTGCCCAAGGATGTGGTGGATCGCGAGGCAGCAGCCGCCATTGAAGGCAACGTGACCGTATTCACCAACGTCACTGTGGGGCGCGACGTTTTTCTTGCAGATCTTCTGAGCCGCTACGACGCCTGTCTCATGGCTGTCGGGCTGTGGAAGGAACGTATCCTGAATATTCCTGGCAAAGAACATCTTCAGCCTGCCGTGGCGTGGCTTAGACGCATGACGCTCGACCGCGAAAATCTTGCAGAAAGGGACGTGGCCATCCTCGGAGGCGGAGGCGTGGCCTTCGACTGCGCCTTTACCGCCAAACGGCTCAACGCACGTTCCGTCCATCTCCTCTGTCTGGAAAACGAATCCTGCATGAGAGTTCCGGCAGACGAACTGCGTCAGGCCCATGACGAAGGCATCATCTTGCACCCTTCCCTTCTCAGCCGTTCGGTCTGCCAGGAACAGGGACGATTCCTGGTGGAGGCGGAAAAGGAAACCGCTTTCAGCTTTGATGAGAAGGGGGTGCTCCATGTGGAACCCGCAGCGGAGCCGCCGTTCCACCTCGATGCGGATTTTGTTATCTGCGCAAGCGGACTTATGCTGGACGAAACCGTTCTGAACGGCATGGAGGTGGAACGTACACCCAGGGGCATGGTGCAGACCGATGACCGCTTCCGCACCTCGGTTCCGGGCCTGTTTGCCGCGGGCGACATGGCTTCCGGCCCAGGACTTGTGGCCTCCGCCATCAGATCCGGACGAGAAGCCGCCGTTTCTCTCCATCGCTTCCTTACAGGTGCGGAAGAAGATATGGAGATCTTTCTCGACGCCGAACAGCAAGTGACGGCAAGACCGTCCGGACAACCCGTCACACCGCACACAGTGGGCGCGGAAGAGCTGATGAACATCGACTACCACGAATGCGCTCCCAGGCAGCTGCAGCCAAAGCGCAGCTTCGTGCCTGGTCTGACCTTTCACGAACTCGAAGGAGGACTCTCCTCCGAACAGGCTATGAAGGAAGCCTCACGCTGTATGCACTGCGGTCACTGCATGGAATGCGGTTCCTGTGTTGAAAGTTGCCCCGGCTATATCCTGGAGATGGGACAAGACGGACCATTCGTAGCCTATCCCTCTCAGTGCTGGCATTGCGGATGTTGCCGCATAGCCTGTCCCACGGGATCCATCGCGTACAAGTTTCCGCTCACCATGCTGCTCTGACGGCCGACTGAACAGACCGCCGCGGCTTTCTTGCTCTGTCTTCCCCGGCCTTTTCCCGCAGGACGGGAAAAGGCCAGGGAAGACCGGCGATGCTTGCACTGTATCCCGTTCCTGGTATACTTCAACGAAACGTTGCTTCTGAAATGCCCGCAGGTCTTCTTCGTTCATCCTTTTCGCCAGGCAATACGACTATGAAAAAACTGGATTCCCGCTATCTGCTTCCCGTTCTTGTCCTTCTCTACAGTATGAATTTCATGGATCGTTCCGTGCTGGGCATCGTAGGCGACGCCCTGAAGGCCGACCTCTGCCTCTCGGACGCTCAGCTCGGCCTGCTGCATTCCGTACTGCTCATCACCCTGATTTTCCTTATCATCCCGGGAGCCGCCTTCTGCGACATTCTGGGGCGCCGGCGTATGCTCACTCTGGCCGCAGCGCTGTGGACCTGCGCCATGACCCTTACCGGAACAGCTTCCGGCCTGCTGCATCTCATCGGCGCACGTGCCCTTGGCAGTATCAACGAAGCCTCCACAGGCGCAGGCGGCACCGGCTGGCTCTCCTCGTTCTTCCCTGCGGAAAAACGCGGGCGCATCATCGGCATATTTCAGATGAGTGCACCCCTCGGCATGGCTCTGGGTACGCTTCTCGGAGGCGCTCTCCTCGCGCTGACGGGAAGCTGGCGTATACCCTTCTTCCTGTTCCTGCTGCCTGGGCTGTTCTGCACCCTGGCGATCCCATGCCTGCCCGACCATCAGACTCCGGCAGGAAAAAACTATTTCCGCAGTCTGCCGGGACTGCTCAAGATACGTACGCTGCTTCTCTGCGGCCTCGGCGCAGGCTTCTACTGCATCGCGAAATTCGCCTATCAGACATGGCTGCCCGTTCTTCTGCTGCGCAGCTACGACGGACTTTCTCCCTGGATGGCCGGGCTCATGGCCGGAGCCTTCCTGCTCATGGGCATCGGCGGCCCGCTCATAGGCGGTGCCTTTTCCGACTGGTTCAACAGGCACAGCGCCTCCGGCCGTGCCTACGCCATTATCCTTTGCCTCAGCATCGTAGCGGCTTCAAAGCTCGCCCTGTACTGCATGGTCGGCCGAGCATCCCTGCCCGTACTCTTCGCTTACGGTCTGTTCGACGGTCTGCTCACCATGATGCCCCTGCCCATCTATTTCACCATGGTTCAGGATGTTGTGGAAGACAGGTTCCGCAGCGGAGCCTGCGGCCTTATGGGCGGAATCGTCTACCTGACCGGCGGTGCGTGGGGGCCTCTGTTTGTGGGGCTGTTTTCCGATATGTTCGGCGGCGGCGCTGAAGGACTGCGTCTGGCACTGATGTTTCTTCTGATCTTCCTCCTCCTTTCCGTGATGGTGTTCGCCTTCTCCGTCCGCACCTATGCGAAAGAAGCAAAGCGGGCCTAAGAACTTTTTCTTTTCGGCGGAAACCCGCGGCTCCTTCAGTTTCGCGGAATTGCTCATCAGTCGCATTCCGTCCATAACAAAAGGCCGGCCCCCTCACTCAGGAACCGGTCTTTTTCATCCGCCGAAGGCGCTTAGTTCAGCTTGGCGAGCAGGTCGGCGCGAATCTCGCCGATGGTGCGGCTGCCGTCAAGTTCGATGTAGGCGGTTTCGCCCCTGGCGGCAAGATCTTTGAAGTAGTAGGCGGCGGCAAGCGTCCCATTCTTCTCATCGTAATAAATGTCGTGACGCTTGTTGATGGCGGCCTCGTCCTGGTCATCAGGACGGGTCTTCAGCGCGCCTCCGCAGACGCGGCACACCTCGCCGTTCGGTTTGATGGCGTCGATGAAGATGTTGTTGGGATGATTGTTGTTGTTCACGCAGAGACGGCGGCCCATGATGCGCTCACGGGCGGTCTTGCGGGGCAGGAGTATCTCCACAACGTAATCCAGCTTCATGCCGGCCTGCGTCAGCGCCTCGTGGAGTTTGCGGGCCTGTTCCATGTTGCGGGGAAAGCCGTCCAGAAGCCAGCCCTTGCCGGCCTGGGCCTTCAGGATGTCCAGCACCATAGGGATGGTGATGTCATCGGGCACCAGCTCGCCGCGGTCGATGTAGCCTTTTGCCTTTCTGCCCAGCTCCGTGCCTCCGCTTATGTGCTGGCGGAACACTGCTCCGGATTCGATGTGCCGAATGCCGTACTTCTCCATGAGCAACGCGCCCTGGGTCCCCTTGCCGCTTCCGTTTGGTCCAAAGATAAGAATGTTCATCAGTATCCTCGGTGTCGTTTCCATGCCCGTCGTCCTTCCGGGCACGGGGCGGAAGCCCGCCCTGTGAACGTCGCGCCGCACGCCGCGGCGCTGTCTGCCATGCCGCATTCAGCGGCCCGCCCGCACCTGTGGCGCGGGAAAACTCTCACGTCCGGGGCAGCTCGTCCTCTTCCACGATGAGCGCCCGGCCCTCGGTATGAATATCGTGCGCTTTCAGCCGGTACTCCTCAAGGTAGCGCATTCCCTCCAGGGCAAACTCCCGGTGAGAAGCCGTGCGGCTGATGCCCGGGCAGTCCTCGCGGGCCATGGCGAAACTCACCTCGTCCACCAGATTGCCCCGGAAAAACGGCCAGGCCCGGCACACGGAAGGCCGCGCCGGATGGATGGAACAGCCCGCGCCCGCCTTGAAAAACAGGCAGAAGCCGTCCTCGCCGCAGCGCAGTACGGTCTTTCCGGCCATGCGCTCTGTATAGCGCACCAAGACCTCTTCCGGCGGCAGGCGGAAATGCGCACAGAGGCGGGGAAGATCCCGCGGCCCCACCACTATGCCGCCCCGTCCTTCGCAGCACTTGCCGCAGCGCCGGCAGGAAAACGTCTCCGTTCTGCCGGGGAAAAAGTGCCGGTGCACGGTCTCAAGACACCTGTCCTCGACCACGGCCACGCCCGCTTTGGCCATAAGCGCCCCCGCTTCGGGGCTGCGGATGCCTTCCTGCATCCAGAAGAGGAGAGGCTTCTGCGGCAGGGCCAGCACCTCGCGGGCATGGCCCTCGCAGTACTGCTGGGCGCGGAAGAGACAGACGATATCCGGCTGGAAGCCGCGTTCGGGCAGTTCGGCGATGCTGTGTGCCGCGGCAAGCCCCCACGCCTGCCGGCGCACTGGGTGTACGGGCATGACCTCATAGCCGGCATTGAGCAGGTAGCGCCCCACATGCTCCACCGGCGCACCGGGGTTGTCCTTGGCGCCGATGATGGCTATGCGCTGTGCGCGGATGAGCAGTTTTCGCAGATCGGAATCGAACATCATGCCTGCTCCAAAATCTTTGCCAATGCACGTTCGAGGTGTGCCGCCGCTCTAGGCTTTTTCCAGCCAGGCGTTCAGCCTTGCCGCATATTCTTCCTCAGTCCAGAGTGTCCGCCCATACATGCCTGCGGCAGCTCTCTGGCGCGACGCTTCGGCGAGGATGAGCGCGGACGCCACGGACACGTTGAAGCTCTGCACCATGCCATACATGGGAATATAGACTTCTCCGTCCACAAGCGGAAGCAGTTCCGGCGACACGCCCGTGTGCTCGTTGCCCATGACGATGGCCGTGGGCTGCGTAAAGTCGCAGGAGGTCAGAGGCCGGGACGCCGGCGAACAGCTCGTCGCAAGGATGCGCATTCCCTGAGATCGCAGGGCTTCCGCCAGTTCTTCCCGGCTGGAATGGCGCACCGTCCCCACCCACTTGAACGCCGAAGCCGACGTCTTGCGGCTGAGCTGGGGGAAGGCGCAGCGCGTGTAGTAGAGATGGACTTCCGGCACCCCGAAGGCGTCGCAACTGCGGTAGATGGCGGAGACGTTGTGCGGATCCCAGACATTGTCCATGATCAGCGTCAGCCCTTTCTGGCGCTGGCGAAGCACGGTTTCGATCTTCGCCCTCCGGCGTTCGGTCATGGCGCGCATCAGAACTCCAGAGAACCCGTTGTGCGCGGGAAGGGGATGACGTCGCGGATGTTGGCAATGCCGGTGAGCAGCATGATGAGGCGCTCGAAGCCCATGCCGAAGCCGGAATGGGGCACGGAGCCAAAGCGCCGCAAATCCAGATACCACCAGTAATCCTCGGGGCGCTGGCCCAGTTCCTCGATGCGGGCGGTCAGGCGGTCAAGGCGTTCTTCACGCTGGCTGCCGCCCACAAGCTCGCCAATGCGCGGCACCAGCAGATCCATGGCGGCCACGGTCTCGCCGTCGTCGTTCATGCGCATATAGAACGCCTTGATGTCCTTGGGGTAGTCGTAGACCGTTACCGGAGCATGGAAGTATTCCTCGGCAAGGAAACGTTCGTGTTCGGTCTGAAGGTCTGATCCGAAGGATACCGGATATTCAAAGTTCCTGCCGCTCTTTTGAAGCAGTCCGATGGCCTCGCGGTAGGAAACGCGGGCGTAGCCGTCCCCGCGGATGCGCGCGAGGGAATCCAGGAGGCCGGGCGCCACAAATCTGTCAAAGAGTCCCACGTCATCGGGGCAGGTGTCCAGCACATGGCCGACCACATGCCGGATAAGTCCTTCCGCCAGGTCCATGTTGTCCCGAAGATCGTTGAAGGCGGCTTCCGGTTCGACCATCCAGAATTCGGCGGCGTGCCGGGGTGTGTTGGAATGTTCGGCGCGGAAGGTCGGGCCGAAGGTATAGACGCGCCCCAGTGCCGTGGCCAGAGCCTCGGCTTCGAGCTGGCCGGAGACTGTCAGGCTGGCCTGTCTGCCGAAGAAATCGTTCTCGAACACGTTTCCCGAAGCAGGCTTCGGCCCGCCGTCCACGGGCAGCGTCGTCACGCGGAACATTTCGCCAGCCCCCTCACAGTCGGAGCCGGTGAGGATGGGGGCATGGACATAGTGGAAGCCAAGACCGCGGAAGTAGTCGTGGACAGCCAGCGCCGCCTCGGAACGGATGCGGAAGGCCGCACCGTATTTGTTGGTGCGCGGGCGCAGGTGCGCGATGGTGCGCAGAAATTCATCGGAATGGCGCTTTTTCTGAAGCGGAAAAGCCGCGGGGTCGGCCAGGCCGAAGACGTGCATCGCCGTGGCATGGACCTCCCATTTCTGGCCCTTGCCCGGTGATTCCACGAGATCTCCGGAGAGACTCACGGCTGCGCCGGTATTCACTCCCTCAAGGGCATTCCACGCTTCCGTGCCCGCATCCACAATGCACTGAAGATTCTTCAGGCAGGAACCGTCGTTCAGTTCAAGAAAGGTAAAATCTCTGGAATCCCGCCGTGTCCTCACCCAGCCACAGACCGTGATGCCGGCGCACGGCCCGGCAGAAGCCAGCGCTTCGCGAATGCTGGTGTGCTGCATATGCCACGCTCCCCTTGAAAAAATCCATAAAACAGTTTCATGATACTTCATGAGCAGGCTTCAGGCAAGCGGAAAAGCCCTCCGGCGCTCATCCGGTTCCGCTTGCGGGGAGCGCAGCCACAGGCTATACTTGACACCATGCGCCCGAAAGGCGCGTACAGGAGGAAATCATGCACGTTCTCGGAAATCTGCTCTGGATACTCTTCGGCGGCTGGAGCATGGCGCTGACCTGGCTCGGCTTCGGCGTACTGGCCTGCCTGAGCGTCATAGGGCTGCCCTGGGGCCGTGCCTGCTTCGTCATGGCGGGCTTTGCCTTTCTGCCCTTCGGCTATGAGGCCGTCCCCCGTGACATTGTCTATGGCAGGGAGGATCTGGGAACGGGTCTGCCTGGGGCCGTGGGCAACGCCGTATGGTTTCTCTTCGCCGGACTCTGGATAGCGCTCGGCCATCTTGCCGTTGCCGTGTCCCTGGCCTTCACCATCATCGGCATTCCCTTTGCCTGGCAGCACGTCAAATTCGCCGAACTTGCCCTTTTCCCCATCGGCAAGACCGTGGTTCCCGCAAATGTGGCACGGGAAGCCAGGAGCCATCACGCCGCCAGACTCAGCGAAGAAATCCGGGAGGAACGGGAAAGCCTTGTCCGCACGATCTGCATCGCTCTGGCCATCGCAGGCGCGTTTCTGATCCTTTCCCTGATGCTTGGCAGCCTCTAAGCCTATGAAATGGATCACCCATCAAAGCGTCGCCGTCATGGCCGCCTTCGCCCTGCATCAGCCGCTGGCCTCTCTTGCCGCCGTCTGGGCAGGCTCCGTCTTTCCCGATGTCCTTGACCAGAAACGAGCCGCCTTCTCCTTCTCCCGACAGCGTGCGTTCAATCAGTCGCACCGCAGGACGTCCCACTGGTTCGGCTGGTGGCTCACCCTCTGGGTGTTCGCCCACGCGGGCTGCCTCGGTCCCGTGCCGGACACGCTCCTTACCGGCTTCGCCTTTGGGGCGTTCACGCACGTTCTGCTGGATATGTGTACAACGAAAGGCGTACCTGTCCTGCCCTTCGGCGGCCGCCGTTTCTCGCTGAAGCTGTGCCGTACGGGAAGCTTTGCGGAATACGCCTTCCTTGCCGTGTGCGCGGCCCTGTTCTGGCTCACCCAGCGTCAGGCGCTGCTCAGCCTCGATCTTCCGCTCTTCTAGCCCTCAGTTTCAGCGCTGCACCAGGGGCACGACCGGCGCGCCGGGCCGCCGTGTTTCCAGCGCCCGCCCGGACTCGTGCGCCACGACAATGAGACTGTCCAGCCTGAAGCCTGCGTCCTGAGGCCGCTTTTCAGGGATGAAGACCCGGCAGAACACGTCCACGGGCGTATCGGGAGCCGTGCCGAGAAGTGCCGCTTCCCCCTCCCGCAGGGCAAAGAACCAGTTGGGAGCCAGACGCCGCACGTCTCCCAGCAGGAAGCGATCGTCCCCGCAGAGGAGGATCACCGCCGAGGCTTCGGGACGGCAGCGGACGAGACGGCAGTGTCTTGCGGCCCCGCCGTCAGCGCCGATAAGCAAGATCTCCCGTTCCATAGTCCCAAACCGTGCGGACTTCACGCTCTGATACAGCGGTCTTCACAGTTACGCTGTGTACATCCTGACAACCTTCCACCGGTGCCATCGCCGACTTGAACGCCGTGAGCCAGTCCCTGCCCATGAGCACTTCCGCCAGCCATTCCGAATGATGCAGCACGGGACGGTGGGTATCGATGGCGGAGGTTCCGCCCTGCTCCTCGAGAACCTCGCCCTTGCCCCGCGCCGGATGTCTGGCGTCCATGCTCATGAGTGTGCGGGCGATGCCAATCTTGCAGGAAGGACAGCTCACAAGTATGGGAGCCTCCGGCGCATAGCCCGCAAGAGCTTGCTGAAGCCGGGCACGCTTGCGCTCGCGCAGGACGTTGTAAATTTTCGGGGTAGTGTACGCACCGGTGCCGGATTCCCCGCAGCAGCCGGTGTTCAGGAGTATGGAGGCTCCGGTGAGGCGTTCCAGAGCGCGGGCGGACTTGCCGCCGTCCTTGGTCGCCTTGACCCCTGACCACGACGAATGGCACGCGGAATGATAGATGATGCGTTCGTCGCTGAGCGTCTGCCCGTGGGGCAGGCGTTCCACCAGAAGCTGTACAATGTCGCGATGATCCAGCACGCTGCCGTCCGCGCCCGTGAGGCCGTGCCGCATGAGGGATTCCCGGCAGGTTCCGCAGGCCGTGACCAGCATCTGGACGTCGAAGCCCGCTTCGGAAGCGCGTTTGACGGTTTCCGCCAGTGCGTGCCGGTTCCGCTGCAAATTCTCCTCGTACAGATCCGCGCAGCCGGAAGACAGCAGCGGATAGCCGCAGCACAGATGGCGGCCGGGCATGACCACGGCTATTCCTGCGCGCATGAGCAGAGCCAGCGACGCCAGCGCGATGCGCCGATAGAACAGACCGCCCCCGCAGCCGGGGAAAAACAGCACGGCGGGCACGCGTTCCCGCAGGACTTCCTTTGGGGAAGCGTCTCCGTTCACGGGCAGAAACATATGGGCCGCGGCGTTCCGATCCAGGCGCAGGCTTTCGTACATGCTGACCATGCCCAGCCCAGGTCCCTTGCCGGAGAACAGCGGAGAAGCGATGCGCTCCCGCCACACGGCGGGAACCAGCGGAACGAGCTGGTTCATCACCTTCTGCCCCAGCGCTGCGGCCTTGGCAAAGGGCGGAAGGCGTCTCGCCGGATCCGAGCTGAGCGCCTTAAGCACCTCGGCCTTGACGGGGTGTCCTCCCAGACCTTCCTGTTTCACATAGGCAAGAGAGCTCAGTGCCACAGCGGGAGAGTCGATCTTTACCGGGCACACGGACGTGCAGCGCCCGCAGCCGGTGCAGTGCTCCATGAGCGAGCGCAGTTCCTCAAGCTGCTCCGGTTCGGGGCGGCCGCTGGTCATCTGAGAATAGTAGATGGCCTCGGCGATGGCACCAAGAATCATATTCTTGTTGCGGGGATTGTACTGGAAGGAACGTTCCGGAAAGACCATGGGGCAGACCTGCTTGCACTTGCCGCAGCGCGTACAGATCTGGACGTTGGACAGCAGTCGGATGAGGCATTCCTTGTCGGGCAGGCCGGACTCGCGGATGTCCGCGATGAGCCGGTTGAACGAAAAGGTGAAGGGACGCACCGGCAGCCTGCGGGTCACGAGCTTTCCGGGGTTCAGCAGATCCATGGGGTCCACGCCCTGCTTGAACTCGCGGAGCTTCTCCATCTGCCGGGAATCCAGAAAGGCGACCTTGGTGATGCCTATGCCGTGTTCCCCTGAGACCACGCCGCCCAGTTCCTGCGTCCGGGACATGACGTGCATGGCCGCCTCCTCGGCCTGCTCCACCATGCGCAGGTCATTGGAATTAACGGGGATGTTCACATGGCAGTTGCCGTCCCCGGCGTGCATGTGGCTGGCCACAACGATGCGGCTCGCCAGCATGTAGTCGATGATGCCGGCGATGCTCGCTTCCAGTCTCGGAAAGCGCTTCTTCTGTGCTTCCAGCCAGGCGACGGCGCGGTTTTCCACGTCGATGTCCATGAGTTCGGGATCAAGGTCGTCCGTCTCGCTGCCTGCCGTGTGTGAAGCAAAGGAAAATTCGGCGTTGAACTCCGGGTCATCCATGGGGAAGCCCTGAAGCCGCGAAAGCTCCTGAAGTGCATAGCGGTAGGCGGCAGCCGTGGTGATGACGTTCACCCCTTCGAGATAGTGGGCAAAGGCCGGAATGCTCTTCATGGGCAGCACGACGTCCTCGTTCATCTTGAAGCCTGACGTGCGCCTGGCTATGGCTGAAAGCCGGTGTCTGTCCTCCCAGAACTCGGCGGCTTCCTTGCCGTCCCGTGCGATGGCCGCGAACACATAGGGGTTGTCCTCGCCGGCAAGCGCGTAAATGGCTTTTACCGTGCTGTCGAGAAGCTCGGCGTCGTTGCCGTCCACCTGCACGATGATGACGGAAATGGGATCCGTATCGTGGCGATCGGATTTGCGCTGATAGCCTATGGCCTGCACATATTTGGAATTGAACTCTTCCAGAGCCGAAACGCGCACATCGCCGCCCTCGCCGCGGATGCGGTCGCGCAGTTCCACGACCTTGCCCACAAGCTCGGCGGCGGGAACCATGGAACGCCCGTAAAATTCCAGCACCATGACCCGCGAAAGCGAAGGCCGGGGATGCAGGGTGAAGGTCGCCTCGGTGACAATGCCGTCAATACCTTCCTTCTGAAGTCCGGGCAGTCCGCCCAGCAACTTGTTGGTCACATCCTTGCCAAGTCCGGAATGCCGGATGTCCATACCGGTGAGGCGGATACGGCTGCGCACGCCCCCGGACAGATCCTTCACCAGAAATTCCACGTCCTCATCGGGAAGAATCTTGTGCCCGGGATGCCCTACACGCTCGATGCGGATGATCTCGCCCGTGGGAGTGACCATAGTCCAGGAAAGCAGGTTGTCGATGGTGGTTCCGTACTCGAAGCAGTACGGCCCGCCGGAATTCTCGGCCACGTTGCCGCCGATGGTGGAAGCCGTCTTCGAGGCGGGATCCACGGTGAACAGCAGGCCCTGCGAAGCCGCAAAGTCGATGGCGTCCTGAGTGATCACGCCAGCCTGACAGGTCATGGACAGTGCCGCCCTGTTGATGGAACGCGCCGTCAGGCGGGTGGTGCTCACAATGACGGTACGCCTGCGCGCGGGAACGGCCCCGCCGGTCAGCCCCGAAGCCCCGCCGCGGGGAACGATGGCGAACTTCATTTCGTTGGCCAGCTTCACCAGCGCACTGATCTGTTCCGGGGTCTCCGGCTCCACCACCAGAAGGGGCAGCTCCATGCGCAGATCCGTGGCGTCGGTGGCGGCGGCTACCAGCGCTCCCCGGCGGCGCAGAATGCAGTCATCCGGCATGATGGCGGACAGGCGCTCTTCCAGCTCTTTGCAGAACAGCTTTTCCGCTTCGTGCGCGCTCCAGAACATGGTGATGCCTTCACTGATGGCCATGGCGTACTGGTGGGCCAGAGACTGGGATTCACTGCTGTAATGCGCGGCCACGCTGGCCTTGACGGCGGAATCGGAAATAAAGGGATTGTAGGCGACGAGAAAAAGCTCCTCAGCTATGTCGGCAGCGAGCTTGCGCACACTCTGAGGCCAGCGGGCGAACTCGTCCAGATTGATTTTGAGAATGCGGTTAACCACATACTCAGGAGAAATGGAAATATGGGGGCCTCGGTAGTTCATGGCAAATTCCTGAAAAGGCAAGGGCCTCCGCTCTGCCCCCACGCAGGAACGGGATTTCCTCTGCGGCGGGCGGCGGCAGACGGCTCGTGCCGTTCGGACGTGGTCAGGAAAGGATGTTCAGTCGTGAAATGATATTGTTGCGTACCCAGACAGGATCCAGCCATTCCAGCGGCTGTACCGGCACACCGCCCACGAGGACGCCGAAGTGCAGGTGATCGCCCCCGGCCAGCCCGGTTGTGCCCGTATGCGCGATGATGTCCCCTGCCTTGACCATGTCCCCGACCTTCACCAGATACTCACTGAGGTGAGAATACTGCGTCATCAGTCCCATGCCATGATCGATGAGGATCATCTGCCCGTGTATGCCCAGATAGTCCACCCAGATCACGCGGCCGCTCTGTGCAGCGGGGACATCCGCTCTGGCCACGGAAGCGAGATCCAGCCCCATGTGCCGCTGTTCGTCAATCTTCTGACGGTTCCCGTCCACATAGGTGCGAAAGTCGCCGAAATTGGCCTTGACCGCAGAACGGGGCAGACGCTGAAAACGCCCGCTCCACAGAAAATGATCCGTCACGTTTCCTGGATCGGCGGCCACGGCGAGCAGCGTCTTGTCGTTGCTTTCGCGCACCCTGCTGTTGGCGCAGAGATACTGTTCCAGGGGCGCAGGCATATCCGGGCAGAGCTGGGCCAGCTCATCGGCCTTGAAGTTGAGGAAGGACTCCGGAATATTCAGCGTATCAGCGCGGTAATTGCGGCTGCCGGCATGGATGAGGAGACGGCTGGAGGTGACGTTGCCCGCCAGATCCTGAGCCATGATTTCCGGACGATACTCGTTCACGGCCATTTCAACGGGAAAGGGGAACAAACAGGCGTAGGAGCCGTTCGCCTGACGATAGCCGGGGAAGAACAGTTCGCCCAGTCTGACACCGGACTTCGACACGTCCTCAGAGAGCGTGTACACGATGAGTGCGCTGCCGCCGCGGTAGATGGCCGGAGCCCCCGTGCGGACCGCGATGCGCGGAGGCCGGGAATCGAGAATCAGCTTTCTGGTGAGCGTCGTGGCGTTGCCCTTGCCGAAACCGGCAAAGGAACCGTCCACCGCACGCACTTCAAGTTCAAAGGATCCTTCCGGAAGCTGCGTTTCCTTGAGCTGGAAGGAGATCTTCTGCCGCGGCTCGAGTCCGGGAAAATTCTGCCTGAGTACATCCATGGACTTGGCTCCGCGGCGGACAACGACGGACACGCTTTTGACGCCGGACTTGTCGTCCAGTCCGACTTCGACGGTACGAACAAGCCCGATGCGGTCGCCGGTGAGCGAGAGCGTCACCACGGGTCCGCTGAGATCACGCATCAGAAAATAGGCCCCCGCTCCGGCAGCGGCCAGAATAATCAGCATGGCCATCACGGAAAGCCCGGAACCCAGGCTCTTTCCTGAAGAACTATAGGACGATTTTCTTCTCAACAAGGAACTATCCTTTGGGCTGGAAGCCCGACTGCTCCGGCCACAGCCCGGCCGGGAGTGCGGTGTCAGTTTCGCTCAATCATCCGCATCAAGTCAAGAATATGTTGTGCCATGATTTCCGTCCGGCCGCACCGAGAACGGAAAGCCTGTTCGGCGTACCAATGAGCTTTTCGGCGTATGCCGGGCTTCTGCGCCGCCGCGCTCAAAAGGGCGATTTCTGCGTCCCCGCCCTTTTCCCGGCTTTTCCGCCCGGCGGTGTACCTTTCGCCTTGCCGCGAACCTGCTCTTGTGATACCTATGAAAAGGATTTCCGTTCCAGAGAGGCAGGCATGAAATTTTTTTCGGAACTGGTTCACTTCTTCAGAAAAATGGGCTGGGCGAACCGCATCACCATGATGCGCATAGGAGCCGTTGTTCCCATCCTTCTGCTTATCCATTTTCCCAACGTCTACACCTGCTGGCTTGCCATGATTCTCTTTGCAGCCGCCGCGATCACTGACTTTCTGGACGGCTATATCGCCCGCCGTGAAAAGCAGGTCACGAACTTTGGCAAGTTTCTCGACCCTCTGGCGGACAAACTGCTCATCTGTTCCATCCTTATTGAAATGGTCGGTCTCGGCTGGGTATCGGCCTGGGTTGTGGTCATCATCATCGTCCGCGAACTCGCCGTCACTGGTCTGCGCGCCGTGGCCGCGGACAAGGGCGTCATCATCGCCGCAGACTGGTACGGCAAATGGAAAACCGGCTTCCAGATCGGCGCCATGATTCCCCTGCTCATCCACTTTCCCTTCCTGGGACTGCCCGTGCATCTCATTGGCTCGATAGTGCTGTATATTGCCCTCATCCTCACCATCTTTTCAGGCTGCAACTATTTCTATCTCTTCTACCGCGACTGGCGCAGCAGTCTGGCCGTGTAAACAGGGCTTCCCATGAGCCGTCCCCGCCGATCCTACGCCTTTGTCTGGAAAACGCTGCTGCTCATCGTGGCGCTGCTGCTCAACGTCACGCTCTTCAGCCGTATCCTCATGGGTTCATACAACTGGAAGACTCTCAAGGATCAGAAGGCACAGCTCTCCGAAGAACTGGACAAGCTCAACGCACGGCGCATGGCCCTGAGCCGGGAGATACGGCTGCTCAAGACCGACCCGGCCTATGTGGAAAAAGTCATCCGCCAGCGTCTCAACTATGTACACAAGAACGAAATCCTCTATCTTTTTGAAAGGGAAAAGCAAAACTCCCTCTGGAAAGGCACGGAAACGGACGGTAAACCATGAAGAACGGCACGACCTGTGATTCTCCTCTGACGGGCGCCTCCCGCCCGGAAAAGGCGCTCTGGTATCAGGAAGTTCTCTCCCTCGACCCGCAGTCCCGGATCTTCCTTCCCTACGCCCGCTTTCTGGCCGATCTTGATCGCAGGGACGAAGCCATTCAGGCCCTGAAAAGCGGCCTCGCCATGCATCCCGAATTTCTTGAAGCCCGGCTTCTGCTCATCCAGCTTCTCAACGACGCCGGGGAGGACGAGTCCGCAGGACGGGAAGCTTCCGGTATCATCGAAGCATTGTCCCACGCTCCCGCGCTGTGGAAACTTTGGAGCCGCAGGCCGGAAGTGCGCCCCGATCAGGCCGCGATGCTGCTCTTCCTCGGCTCCTGCCTGGTCAAGAACAACCTCGGCCTCGCCGATGTCCTCCACGCGGGACTCGCCGCCCTGTCCGCCGAAGACGCCGCCCCACAGGATACGTCCGGGGAAAAGGCATCCGGCGTTCCAGAGCCGGAAAAAACATCTTTTAAGAAAAAGGCGTCCCTTTCCCCACAGGATACGCCAGAGTGTAAAAAAGAAGACACAGCCGCTGCGGGACACGCCTTCGTCATGACCGAAGATACGCCCTGGTACGGCCTGGATTCTGTCCCCGAAGACGACGAAGTTTTTGACGAAGAACCGTCTGCAGATACGGAAACCGCTGCGGCACTGCCGGATCTTTCTCCGCTGCTCACGGCTCTTTCCGGGGAAATGTCCGCGGCTGAAGAGCATGCCGCCGGGCCTGCCCCGCAGCCGGTGCCCCGTGCTTCCGTCAGTGGAAAATGCTCGCTGCATACCCGCTCCATGGCCTCCGTGCTGGAAGAACAGGGTGTATACGCCGAAGCCGCCAATATTTATCGGGAACTTCTGAAAAACTGCACCAGCGAAGAAGAACGCTCCGAGATTCGGGCCAGGCTGGAGGCTCTCGATGTCCGCTCCGCCAGCTCAGCGCTGCCGGCGGACGAAGTCTCCGCCATGACGGCCATGCTCGAAGAACTGGCCGTTCGGCTGGAAAACAGAGCCTGCGCCTGAACGTGCAGGGGAGAGAAGCATGTACAGTCTTTTCCGTTTCAGTGCCATGAGTATCCTTGTTATGGCTGTGGTCTCCGTCCTCGGATGCCAGCCCGTACACAACGCCTACAAAAGCACAAAAGGTTTCTACCACACCTACGTCAACAAACCGGCTTCGCTCGATACCGGAGACCGCACAGTTCTTGAAGACCCGGAACAGCGCCTTGTCCAGCGGGTCATGACCATCGATGAAGAGCTGTCCAAGCTGGAAAAGGCTCTTGACGCTCTGTCCGCACCGCCGGACATGCAGACCGCAAACGAGCTTCTGCGCCGCTTCCCGTGGCTGTCCGGACTCGCGCTTGTCGCTCCCGATGGGACGCTGGGAGCCTCCATCCCGCCAACCCCTCTCAAGCAGGTGGACTACACACCCCTGCTGGAAGCCGCGCCCAAGGCTCTGCCGCGCGATCTGCGCGCTTCCGTACAGGACACGCCTCTCGGCCCGGAAATACTGCTGGCCCGCCCCTTCCTCCAGGCAGAAACCCTGCAGGTTCTGCTCGTGGCCTCCTTCGACTTTCGGGCGCTCCTTCCCTTCGCCGCATCGCCTGCAGACATGATCGTGCGTTCTCCCGACGTCCTCATCTGGAGCGGAGATCTCGACTACGCATCCACGCCGCTCGCCTCCGTAGACTGGCCGGAGTACCTGCGCAGCGAGACCGATGGAACACTCTCGAAGGATGGGCAGACCATGTTGTGGGTGACCCGATATATCGGCCAGACCCCCCTTGTCTTTGCCGCGTCTATTCGTTAGGATAGTTGTCATCAGGCCTTATACATCTTCAATCCGGCCTTACTCTCCACGCAGGCTGTTCTGCGCGAAAGGAAGAAGGCCCCAAGGAGCTAGGACATGTCTGAAGTCACAGCTATTGAACACCTTATTGCGTCTCAACGCCGCTGGTCCCCTCATGCCACGGGGCAGTTCACATCGCTGATGCATGACCTTATCCTCTCGGCTAAGATCATCTCCAGAAACGTCAACCAGGCCGGTCTGGTGGATATTCTGGGTTCTACAGGCTCCATCAACGTGCAGGGTGAACAGGTTCAGAAGCTCGACACCTTTGCCAACAACACGCTCGTTTACCGCATGCAAAGCTCCGGTGCCGTCTGCGCCGTTGGCTCCGAAGAAATGGCCGAACCGTTCTTCGTGCCGGAAAACGAACCGCACGGGCATTACGTCATCTTCTTTGATCCTCTGGACGGTTCCTCCAACATCGATGTGGGCGTGAGCATTGGTACCATCTTCTCCATCTACCGCCGCCCCGATGATGAAAACTACTGGGAACTCACGCCCGAAGCGCTCATGCGTCCCGGTCTGGAGCAGGTTGCCGCAGGCTACTTCCTCTACGGCTCCTCCACCATGCTGGTCTACTCTACCGGCCACGGCGTGAACGGCTTCACCCTGGACTCGTCCATCGGGGAATTTCTGCTCACGCATCCCAACATCCAGATTCCCCGGGTGGGCAAGTACTACTCCGCCAACCACGGCTACTACAAGTACTGGAACGAAGCCGCACAGCAGGCCGTCACTACCTTCTCCCTGCCCGAAAACAGGCCGCCCCGCTCCCTGCGCTATGTGGGTTCTCTGGTGGCCGACTTCCACCGCACCCTGCTCAAGGGCGGTCTCTTCTTCTATCCCGAAGACAGCAACCACCCGAACGGCAAGCTGCGCCTGATGTACGAAGCCTCGCCCATGGCTTTCCTCGCTGAGCAGGCAGGAGGCAAGGCCACGGACGGCAAGATGCGCATCCTTGAAAAGGTGCCGCCTTCCATCCATGTCCGCACGCCGCTCATCATCGGCTCTGCAGACGATGTGGATCAGGTCATGGAATTCTATCAGGATTCCGGCAGCAACTAACCTTCTTCAACTCTCGGACGGGAGAGGGAACGCCTCTGTCCGGGGCCATTCCCTCTCCTTTTCTGCGTCCTCGCCCTGCTGCAGGACAAGCCTCGCCTTCGGAATCGCGTATGCTGGTACTGGGAATAGAAAGCTCCTGTGACGAAACCGCACTGGCTCTGGTGGACAATAGCGGCGTTCGTGCCTCCGTGATCTCCAGTCAGGCCGATATTCATGCCCTGTTCGGGGGCGTCGTTCCTGAACTGGCGTCCCGCGAACACTGCCGCCTTATCGGCCCGCTTCTCGACAGCCTGCTCGCACAATCCGGACTTGGAGACGATCCCTGGAAGCACATCGACCGCATCGCCGTCACCCGCGGCCCCGGACTCATGGGCAGCCTGCTTGTGGGCGTGGCCTTCGCCAAGGCTCTTTCGCTGGCTCACGGAATCCCTCTCATCGGGGTGGATCACCTGCTGGGGCATCTTCTGGCCGTGGAGATGGAAGAACCTGTGGAATTTCCGGCCCTCGGCGTACTCATCTCCGGCGGACACACGCATCTCTGCCGTATGGACAGCCCCGTGGATATGATCGTTCTTGGCAGAACCATCGACGACGCTGCGGGCGAAGCCTGCGACAAATTCGCAAAAATGGCCGGGCTGCCCTATCCCGGAGGAGCGCTCCTGGACGCCCTGGGCAAGCGCGGGCACGCGGATCCGCGCCTCTTTCCCCGTCCCTACACCCATAACGACAATCTCGACTTCAGTTTCAGCGGCCTGAAAACGGCTGGGTCGCTCTGGCTGTCACAGCATCCCGAATGCCGCTTTCCCGCCGGAGACACGCCAGCCCGCGAGCGCCTCGGCCTCGCAGGGCAGGAACTTTGCGACGCCGCGGCCTCGTATCTGCTGGCGGTGGCCGAAACCCTCAGCATCAAGGCGGAACGGGCCATGTCGCTGTTTTCTCCCCGGTCCATCATCGTGGCAGGGGGCGTGGCAGCAAACAGCGTGGTACGCAGCGTGTTCCGGGTTCTTGCCGAAAAAAGGAGATTGCCTCTGCACATCCCCAGCCTGTCCCTGTGCGGAGACAACGCCGTCATGATCGCCCGTGCAGGCTGGCGCATGGCGCAGGCGGGGAGGCATCACGACCTTTCCCTCTCCGCCATACCAAGGGGGCAGGTCATCCCCGAAGACTGGACTTGCGGCGCGGCTCAGGCCTGCTGACTGCCTTGACAGGGCCTTGTCCGCCCTCTACAATTATTCCGCTTTTATCTTGTCTGTATGTAAAATTAGGCAACGTCTTTCAGAATGCTTGCCTTTATGGAGGAAACGCCATGTCTGTCGCCATTACCGATACCGATTTTGAAAATGTGGTCATCAAGTCCGCTCTCCCCGTCCTCGTGGATTTCTGGGCGCCTTGGTGCGGTCCCTGCCGCGGCATCGGACCCATCGTGGAAGAACTGGCCTCAGAGTATGCGGGCAGGCTCCAGGTCTGCAAGATGAACGTGGACGAATCCTCCAAAGTCCCCGCCATGTTCGGTATCCGTGCCATCCCCACTCTCATCCTGTTCAAGGACGGCGAAGTCGTGGATCAGATCACTGGCGCCGTGGCCAAGTCCACCCTCGCGGCCATGATCGAGAAGGCACTCTGATGCTGTACGACGCCGCTGTCATCGGCGCGGGGCCGGCCGGCATCACCGCAGCGCTCTATCTCGTCCGTGCGGGGGCCGGTACTGCGCTCATCGAAAATTCCGCCCCCGGCGGGCAGATACTCAGCACTGCAGAAATCGAAAACTATCCGGGATTTCCCCATGCCGTCAAAGGCTGGGAACTGGCTGATCTCTTCGATGCGCATCTCGCGGAGTATCCCGTTGAGCGCCTGCGCGGCGGCGTACTCTCCGTCAGACCCGCCGAAGGCAGACTCTTCCATCTCGACCTTGAAGAAGGCAAGGGGCTGGACGCCAAAGCTGTCATTGTCTGCTCCGGTGCCCAGCACCGCAAGCTCGGTATTCCCGGAGAAGAAGAATTTTCCGGCCGGGGCGTGTCCTACTGCGCCGTGTGTGATGGAAACTTTTATCGCGGCCGCGATGTGGCCGTTGTGGGCGGAGGTAATTCCGCGCTGGAAGAAGCCCTCTACCTGTCCCGCATCGTCCGCAAGGTCTACCTCATCCACCGGCGCGACACCTTCCGCGGCGCTCAAATCTTTCAGGACAAACTCCGCGCTGCGGAGAATGTCGAAATTGTCACCGAGTGTGTGCCCGAAGAGATCCGCGGCGGAGCCGCCGGCATGGAATCCGTTGCTGTCCGCAGCCGCCGGGATGGGGAAATCCGCGTAATTGCGGCGGAAGGTATCTTCATCTATGTTGGCATGGATCCCGCGAACGGATTCCTGCCTGAAGAAGTTCGGCGCGACCCTGCGGGTTTCGTCATCACGGATGCCGAGATGAACGCCAGTATCCCCGGACTCTTCGCCGCCGGAGACATTCGTTCCAAACATTGCCGTCAGGTCTGTACGGCTGTCGGAGACGGAGCCACCGCTGCCGCCGCAGCTCTGTCGTATCTGGAGCACTGGAATGCGTAAACTGCTTCTCCCGGGACTCCTGCTCTGCACACTGTTCATGAGCGGGTGCAGTCTCGTTGACGAATACTTTCTGCCGCCGGCCGAAGACACGGTGCAGGAAATCTTCGAGGCCGGCAACGATGCCATGCGGGAAAAGAACTACCCGCAGGCCATCAAATACTACACCCGCATCAAGGACGATTTCCCCTTCAGTCCTTACGCCCTGGAATCAGAACTGGCCGTTGCCGACGCCTACTACCTGGATAAGGAATACCTCCAGGCCGCGGACGCCTACAAAGACTTCGAGATGCTGCACCCTCGCAACGATGCTATTCCCTACGTTCTGTATCAGACGGGCATGGCCTTGAAAAGTTCCTACACCTCCATCGACCATTCCGCGGAAGTCGTCAGCGAGGCCATAGAATTTTTCACCCGCCTCGAACAGGAATACCCCAGCACGGAATACGGGAAAGCGGCCGCCGAACAAATACACGCCTGCCGCAAAACCCTCGCTCAGCGTGAAATCTTCATCGCCAACGTGTTCTGGGGCATGGATAACTATCAGGCGGCCTGGACGCGCTTCCAGTATGTGGTCAGGAATTTCCCCGACATCAAGGAGGAAGCTGACTACGCCCGCACCAAGGGCGAAGCCGCCTACCTGCGCTACCGCAAGGAAAACTCTCAGGCCATGCGCGAGCATCAGGAAGGAAGCTGGAAGGACTGGTTCCGCTGGCTCTGACAGGCAGCGTTCCAAGCTGACAAAAGGCGGGGCGTTCAAGGCGTCCCGCCTTTTCTTGTAAATTTTAAGGCAGCAGTCTGGCGTTTCTGAATTATCCGGAGAGCTGGAATACAGATACCGCAAACAGGAGTTCAGGCATCGTGAAGGCTGAAGACAGCGTTGCCAGAAAAGCGCTGACGGGAAGCAGAGGCTTTGCCGTTCCTGCTTTTCAAAGCCCTTCCCCCGGGGTATCCATGCTTGAACAGGGCCTTGCTCTCATCTTGAATCTCTTCATGTTTAAACTCGAAACCATGTGCCAGCCCCTCAACCACTCTCCTTTTCTGCTGCATCGGAGGATACAGGGGCGACCTGTCCCCGCCCGGAAATGTACCGTTCACCGGACAAATCCCAACATTTTGCCGTGACAAAGCCCCGCCCTTCCCACAAGCAATAATGTAGCAAAGCCCTTCAGGGCTTTGCGTCCTGCGCTTGGGAGGGATTTGCATCTCCTCCCGGGCTGCCGCCCCAAAGATACCCCGCCCTTCAGGGCGGGGTGGGACTCTATCGGCCTGAAGGCCGAGGTCTCAAACCATAAAGGGAGTAAGATGAAGGAAGTGCGGGGCTGCTTTTGTCAGTCAGACGGGAAGGCATATTCGCCGAGCGTCTTCCCTGCGCCTTTGTCAGGGACGAAGGTAGACGAAGCCGCTGCGCTGAAGCTTGACGATTTCCACAATGCCGGCGGGCACAACCTGGATCCCCGGCCACAACTCGTCTTCGCCGATACCGAATTTTCGCAGTGCGTTGCGGCAGGCTTTTACGGTCAGACCTTTTTCCATAAGTTCCGCACCGGTGCGGGCCAGCGCTTCCTGACTGCCGGTCAGGAGCTGTACGCCCGGCCCGTTGACCACCAGCGCCACCTGAAAGTCTTCGCCGGGCAGAGCCGCCGTGTAATTGGCCACGTTGGTGAGGGCCAGCTCCAGCCGTTTGGGATCGTTGTCATCCACATGAACAAGGAGATCGTATTCACTCATATCCGCCCCCGATTATTTGCGCAGGTTGGAATACATATCGGCGGTCTGTTTCAGCAGCCTCATGCTGCGTTCTGCCATAGCCAGCGGGTCGTTCATGTAGCCGTCGAGCAGCAGCGTGCTGTCGTACAGGCTGCTTACCATGTCCTTGAGCAGGGGATCTTCCGCGTCTCCGCGGCAAATGCGCATGAGATCGCGCACCAGGGCATGGTCAGGATTCAATTCCAGCACCTTCTGCGGGATGCCTTCACTCTTCTGCATGACGCGCATGAGTTTTTCCATGGAAGAGGTCATGCCGTCCGGAGAGACAAGGCAGGCCGCGCCGTCGATGACCCGTGTCGTGGCGCGCACGTCCTTCACCTGATCGCCCAGAATGGTCTTGACGGCGGCAATGAGAGCGTCCAGTTCGGGCTTCTCCTCTTCCGTGAGCGGAGCGGCTTTGGTCTCGCCCTCCACGTCGGCAAAAGGCTCCAGATCCTTGGCTTCGGCTCGCTCGACGGACTTGAACGGGTGCTTCTGATACTCCGCAAGCGTCTCCAGGGCAAATTCATCCACCGGCTCCGTGAGCAAAAGCACTTCCAGTCCCCTGCGCCGGAACTGCCCAAGATGAGGATTGACGGCGGCGGCTTCCAGGGAAGACGCCGCCACATACCAGATCTCGTTCTGTCCGGCCTTCATGCGTGAGATGTAGTCGTCCAGACTGGAGAGCTTGTCCTTGTCCAGGGTGGTGGCGTAGCGCAGAAGCGGCGCGATGCGATCCCGGTACTGATAGCTGTCGAAACCGAACTTAATGTATCTGCCATGCAGCTTCCAGATGGCCTCGTATTTTTCCGGATCGCTCGTTGCCAGCTTTTCCAGATGGCTCAGGATCTGGCGGGTCATGGTCTGGGAGATCCTGCGCAGAACGGCGTTCTCCTGAAGCGTCTCGCGGGAGATGTTCAGGGGCAGATCCTCGGTATCCACCACGCCCTTGATGAAGGCGAAATAGTGAGGCAGAAGCTCTCTGTTGTGCCGGTCGATGAGCACACGGCGCACATAGAGATCCGGCCCCCACTCCTCGCGGCGTTCGTCGAAGGCTTCGACCTTCGTTCCCGGGACATACAGCAGGCAGTTGAACTGCACCGGAGCGTCCACGGCAAGATGGATGACGTCCAGAGGCTCGGTCTGATCATAGGTCAGGAATTTGTAAAACTCGTGATACTGCTCCTTCGTCACCGAGAATTTCGGCTCGCGCCACAGCGCCGCCGTGGTGTTCACACGCTCTCCTTCAAGCTGGATGGCAAAGGGCAGGAAATTTGAATGCTTGCGGATGATTCCTTCAAGACGAAACTTTTCTTCGTATTCATGGGCATCGCTGCGCAGGAAAATCTTTATCACCGTGCCGCGGTGCAGCGCTTCGGCCTCTGCGCCTTCAACGGCACTCACAGTGAAGCTGCCCGTGCCGTCTGAAGCCCAGCGGTGAGCCGTGCCGTCGCCCGTGGCCGGAACAGAGGTCACTTCCACCTTTTCGGCCACCATGAACACGGAATAAAAGCCAATGCCGAAACGCCCGATGATCTGCGCGGCGTCGTCAGGCTTGCTGTCGTCATGTTCGACGATGGTGTCCTCGCCGTCAGCGGCTTCTTCCCCGTTGCCGGGCTTTTCCCCGGACTCGTGCTCACGCAGAAACTGTTCGGAGCCGGAACGGGCGATAGTGCCCAGATTGTCGATGAGCTCCTGTTCCGTCATGCCGACGCCCGTATCGCTCACCGTCAGCGTGTGCGCGTCCTTGTCCGCCGTGATGGAGATTTCCAACGGCAATGCGGGGTCACGGATTTCGCCGCCCGCGGATTGAAGAAAACGCACCTTTTCCAGCGCGTCGGACGCGTTGGAAAGCAGCTCACGCAGAAAGATCTCGTGATTGGTGTAGAGAGAATGGGTAAGTATATTGAGCAGCTTGCAGGTCTCTGCCCGAAATTGATGTGTGGTTTCCGCCATGACATGGCCTCCTTGAAAACTCGTCCGGCAGGCTTCCGCCTTCCGGCTGTCATCGAAAACAGAACCGCCCCGCTCCGGGAAGACGCAGGGCAGATATGCCCCTTCGCCCTGTCCGCAACGGAACCATTATCCACCTTCACATACGACTGAAAACCTGTTTGTCAAGAGGAAGACTGCAAAGAAGATATCGCTCCGGAAGCAGTGTTTCACCCTTATCCAGCAAATTTTTCTGAAGCGCTGGAACATCCTTCAACTGCAACACGTTCCTCCAAGCTGTGAGCACCGTTCCCGCAGCCGCCGAAATGCGCATGGGCCTCATTCCTCATCCCCAATCTCACTTTCAAGATGACCTCTGCCTATTCTCATCAAAAAACAGCAAGGCGGCAGCTTAACCTGGTGAAAAATAACATTAATCTGGTTTCTCTTCGGCACTCAGGAAGGACAAACGCTCCTGAAAAATGAAGAATACAAAAAGGGACGGCCGGAACCGTCCCTTCTCTGTCTGGAAATCTGCCATCATGAGCTGCCCATACGCCCTTGCATACTGCCAAGGACCGTACCAAGCAGACGGGAAGACACTCCCTCATGGTTCCAGCCCCAGGGCGTGACCTGTGAGGCGGGAATGGTGCCGTTCCCGACGAAATGCGCCGAGAAAGACGTGTTCGCTCTCTGGATGAAGGCTCGAAGCTGTTCAGGAAGGAGCACCGGGACAGCTTCCAGTCCGCAGGGTTCACGGTATTCTATCAGCACCTTGTCCTTGCCGTTGCTGACGATCCACTCGTACTGGCTCACCATAAGGTCTGCCGCACTGTCCAGGCCTTTCTGCGCGAAAGCATCTGTCCAGGGATCCCCCTCTGCAGGACGGATGAAAACACGCTGGGTCACGGAACCAGCTTCATCGCCGCCGCTGGTGTACAGGATGGGGATGGATTCCAGTTCCCTGCCCACAAGGCCCGGATACCAGTCGAGTTCATCGCTCTCCGCAAGCGACACCACAAGCTGCATCTCGTCATGTGCCTGCAAGCCGTACCACACAGTGGCGGAATGTTTTCTCGCAAGGCTTCTGTCTTCGGCAACGGGCACCGTCATCTTCCCATGCGATACGGGCATAAATCCGGGAGATGCCTTCACTTCCAGCGCGGGGCGTGCTGTGGACAGAAACACAGCATCCAGGCCGGAACCACGCACGGGTTTGCTGAAGCCCATATATACTGCTGCCGAGCAGACCAGTGCCAGAACACCGCCGAAAGCAGCTATGGATTTTTTCATCTTACTTCCTTATATGGTTTGAGACCTCGGCCTTTAGGCCGATAGAACCCCACCCCGTCCTGAAGGGCTTTGCTACATTATTGCTGGCATACCTCTCTGTCTGCCCTCCGGCTTATCCGCAGACAAAAAACACTGCTGCAGCCTGCAGTCTTCCGACGCCGATTCTTCGGCGGGAATTTTGCAGTCCGCACTTCCTCCGGCTTTTCGGAACAGCTTTACTGGGAGAACTGCTGTATGCCGTCGAGTTTCCAGCTGTCCCCTTCGCGGTTCGAGCACACGAAGTACCAGACTTCCCGCACCTGCTCGGGCTGGCGGACGTTCTGATCCTCACGCATGAGCACATCGAAGTTCACGGCCACACGGCGTTCATCGCCTTCGTCCCACACGTCGAGCACGGACGCGGTGACGAGAAGAAGTTCGGTTTTGCCGGGCTGCGGATCCTCCGCGGCCTGACGGCGCAGTTCCTCCATCACGGTTTCGGTGGCGAACTGGGAAATATCGTCCAGATCACGGCGATCCCATGACTGCTGCAGGCGGACATAGGCGGCCTTGGCCCCACGCAGAAATTCTTCCTGATCAAAACCGGCGGGGACGGATACCGCCGCCGGGGACTCGGGCTGTGCGGAACGCAAGCTGTCCCACGCCCCGGACGCTGAAGACTGCTGGGATTCATAGTCCTGCCGGGTCCGGTATTCCCCGCGGCGTGCAGCGTTCCCTCCGCTCACGCGGCGGAAGAGCCGCACCCCGAAATACACCAGAAGACCGATGAGCAGAAGATTCATGAAGCCGGCTCCGCCGCCCGTGCCCGCGGCCGAGGAGCCGCCGAACAGGGAACCGAGCATGGTTCCCGCCAGAAGACCTCCGAAAAGTCCTCCGAAGAGTCCGGTATTGGAGCGCGGTATGGCCGCCGCACCGCCGTCAGCACGGCTGCTCTGCATGGGGGCAGTCTGACGGCTCAGGCCGGAACTGCCGAAGGAGCCTGTGCGCGGGGCGACAGGCCGTTTCATGATCGAGGAGCTGCCAAAGCTGCGTCCTCCGCCCAGGCGGGCGGCATCCGCGATGTCCGGCACGGTAAAGGCAAGCGCCGCAAGGCAGGCGGCGCAGAGGGCAAACGTTTTCCAGGTCTTCATGAGGCTTCCTTTTTTGCTGCGTGTCCTTTCCGCCCCACGGACGCGGGGGCGGCACGGAATATCATAACCACGAGGGGGAAAAAGGGGAAGAGTCCTTTTCCGGTTTTTCTCCGGAAGTGCTCAGGAAACGGCCCGGACGAACAGGACAACCGCGGCCGCGGCGAGAAAAATCAGCAGGATGCGCCGGAAGGTCTCACGGCTGATATGCCTGCCCAGAGAAACGCCCAGTGTCTGTCCCGCCATGCAGCCCGCCAGTGCCGCCACTCCGAGTTTCAGCAAAGAGTACGAATACAGTCCGGAAAAGGCCTGCATGAGCATGGCGCTTATGCCCGAACAAAGGTAAAAAATACTCATGTTGCCCCGTGCTCTGTCCGGCTCCCAGTGCATCAAGAGGACATAAATGCCCAAAGGCGCTCCCGACATGGCCACAGAGGAAGCCACAAAGCCGGACACCGCTCCCGCGCCCAGTCCCAGAGGCAGCGAAGCGGGCACACTGAACCGGGCCAGACGGGGCGAACACTGCATGAGGAGAAAGCAGACGAGCATGGCGCAGATCATGAGTTCAAGGACAGGCACAGGGGCAATCTTAAGCATGGCCACGCCCGCTATCAAACCGGGCACCATACCTGCGAGCAGAGGCCAGACGTCTGGCCAGACGATGAAACGCCTGTAAGCCCACGCCAGATGGACACATGCTGTCGCGGCTACCAGACACGAAACCAAGATCGCATCGCCGGGATCAAGAACCAGCGTCAGGAGGGGCATGGCTATCATGACACCCCCGATCCCCGTGGCTCCACCCACGATACCGCCGCACATCCAGCCCAAAGCCACAACAATATACGTCAGCAACTGTTCCACATCATCTCCCCAAAAAGTGCAAAATCTCCACCGCACCCCCGACGGGGAATGCCGCACCTTGCCCTTTTCTATCCGTTAACTCAAGGTCCCGTCAAAGGGAAAGGAACTTTTCCAAAATCGTGCTCCCGCTCCACCGCAGGGCTCGGAAACACGGCTCCCAAAGACATGAAAACAGAATCTTCCCGAACTGTTCCGGCGTTTCCCAACTCAGGAAACAGCCCTGCAAAACAGAACAGCCGCGGCCACGGCGAGAAAGACCAGCAGGATGCGCCGGAAAGTTTCGCTTCCGAGATGTCTGCCCAGAAAGACGCCCAGCGTCTGCCCCGCCAGAGAACCTGCAAGGCCTGCCAGAGCCAGTTTGACCAGAGAAGCCGAATACAGACCGGAAGCGGCCTGGAGGAGCATGGCGCACATGGCCGCGCACACATAGAACAGACTCATGGCCCCCCGTGCTCTGTCAGGATCCCAATGCCGCAGGAGGACATAAATACCCAGGGGCGCGCCGGACATGACCACGGAGGACTGCACAAAGCCGCAGACCGCTCCTGCTCCCAAGCCAAACGGCGGTGCATCAGGCAGACTGAACCGGGACAGACGGGACGAACACTGCATGAGGAGAAAGCAGGCAAGCATAACGCAGATCATAAGCTCAAGCACATACACAGGAGCCACCTTGAGTACCATTACCCCCAGCAGCGAGCCGGGCAGCATACCGGTAACCAGAGGCCAGACATCGGCCCAGACTGCGAAGCGCCGGTACGCCCATGCGAGATGAGTACTGGATACCACGGCAAGCAGAGATGAAACCAGAACAGCATCACTGGGAGAAAGCACCAGCGTGAGAATCGGCATGGCGATCATGGCGGTTCCAATGCCCGTGGCTCCGCCCACGATACCGCCGCACATCCAGCCCAAAGCCACAACAACATACGCCAGCAACTGTTTACCCCTTTCCCCGAAACGTGCCCAGACTCCGCCGCAAGCCGGCTCGTCCTGAGCTGCAGCGAAAAGCCATTCTTTCTTTCCTTTTATATCCGTTCGGGAAGTCCCGTCAAAGGGAAAGGCCTCTCCGTACACGGCACACACTCTCCCCATCATGCCCGCCCGGCTCACAGCCGTGCAGGACTTGCCCCCCGCCGCATTTCCAAGTACACTGAGCGCAATCCAAATCCCGGAGGAAGGATGTACGTCTACCTTATAGGAGCGGGGCCCGGCGATCCCGGCCTGCTCACCTGCAAAGGCCGGAACGCCCTTGCCGAAGCCGATGTCGTGGTTTACGACTATCTGGCCAGCGACCAGCTCCTCGCCTGCGCCCGCCCCGATGCCGAGCGCATCTATGTTGGCAAGATCGCGGGCAATCACGCCATGAAGCAGCACGACATCAACAGGCTGCTCATTGAAAAAGCCAGAGAAGGCAAGATTGTCGCTCGTCTCAAGGGCGGAGATCCCTACATCTTCGGCCGCGGCGGAGAAGAGGCCGAGGAACTGGCGGATGCCGGCGTTCCCTTCGAGGAAATCCCCGGCATTTCCAGCTCCGTTGCCGCTCCTGCCTACGCGGGCATTCCGCTGACCCACCGCGCCTTCGCTTCGTCCGTGACCATCATCACCGGCCACGAAGACCCGGACAAGCCCGGTTCCGTTCATGACTGGAAGGCTCTGGCCCGCAGCGCCTCCACGCTGGTCTTCCTCATGGGCATGAAAAATCTGCCTGACATCGCCTCCAGGCTCATGGAAGCAGGCATGAACGGAGACACGCCCGCAGCCCTCATCCACTGGGGAACTACGGAGTGCCAGCGCTCTCTGGCCGCCCCCCTCGCTGAACTGCCCGCCGCGGCCGAACACGAGGGCTTTACCAACCCTTCCGTCATCGTGGTGGGCGAGGTGGTGAAGTTGAAGGACAAGCTGAACTGGTTCGAAAAACGCCCGCTCTTCGGCCGTACCGTGGTCGTGACCCGCGCCCGCGAACAGGCCAGCGAGAGTGCCGCACTCTTTGCCCGACGCGGCGCCCGCGTTATCCAGTTCCCCACCATCAACATTGCTCCCCTGCCCGACTATGCAGAGCTTGACGAAGCACTGGCCCACCTCTCCCGCTATCAATGGGTGGTCTTCACCTCCGTAAACGGAGTCCGCTTTTTCCAAAAGCGTCTTGCCGCCCTGCACCTTGACGCCCGCGCCCTGGGGGGTGTGCGCGTGGCCGCCATCGGCCCGGCCACGGCCAAGGCCGTGGAAGCGATGGGCGTTCTGCCTGACCTCGTTCCCGCCGCCTACATCGCCGAAAGCGTGGCCGAAAGCATGATCGCCCTGGGCGTAAACGGCAGCCGTGTCCTGCTGCCCCGCGCCCGTGAAGCCCGCGAGGAACTGCCCGCGGCCCTGCGTGAAGCCGGAGCCGGCGTGGACGTCATCGCCGCCTATGCCACGCTTCCCTCGGACGAAAACCGGGCGCAGGTCATGGAAGCCCTGCACTCCGGCACACTCGACTGCGTGACCTTCGGTTCCTCATCCACGGTGCGCAATTTTCTCGCCGCCATTCCCGCAGAAGAACTGAAAAAGCATCCGAACGTCCGTTTTGCAGCCATCGGCCCGGTCACGGCGAAAACCATGGAAAAACTCGGTCTGCACCCCGATATTCAGCCGGAAACCTTCAGCATACCCGCGCTGGTTGACGCCGTGTGCGCCGCCTTCACGCGATAAGGAACCGTCCATGACCCTGAAACTCGGCATCCTCGCCTCGGGCAGCGGCACCAACGCCCAGGCCATGATCGACGCTGCAGAGTCCGGCCGCCTCGACGCCGACATCCGCATCATCATCGCCAACCGTCCCAACGCCGCCGTCCTGGATCGCGCCCAAAAGCACGGCATACCCAGCCTGTGCCTCGACCACACCGCCTTTCCGGATCGCGAAAGCTTCGATAAGCGCATGACGGAACACCTGCTCGCGGCCGGCGTGGACACCGTTGCCCTGGCCGGGTATATGCGCCTGGTAACTCCTGTTTTCCTGAACACCTTCCCCGACCGGGTGCTGAACATCCACCCCGCCATCCTGCCTGCCTTCCCCGGCACGCACGGCGCGCGTGACGCCTGGAACTACGGCGTAAAGTTCAGCGGCTGTACCGTGCATCTGGTCAACCCAGTCATGGACGGCGGCCCCATCATCGTGCAGGCCATCCTGCCCGTGCGTCAGAATGAAGACGACGCGCAGCTTCTGGAACGCATCCACGTTTTTGAACACCGTATCTACGTCCAGGCACTGCAATGGCTGGCCGAAGACCGCCTGAGTCTGGATGGGCGGCGTATGCTGCTTGCGCCTTCCCCGCGGCCTCTAGCTCCGCAGCCGGACACGGCACTGGTCTGGCCGCCTCTGGAACAAGGTTTCTGATTTCCGCCTGTTCCCACAGGACAAAACGCCGCGGCAGCGTACAGTCAGAAGAAGGGTTAAGGATTTCATCGGCTTTGCCCTTTTGTCCACCACTCTTTTCCCCCTGAAAAGGGGAAGGTTTCAAACCTCAAAGGAACTTTTCATGAAAGCGCTCCGTTTCCTCATTCCGGGAATCATGCTCCTCTCCCTTTTGATACTGACAGCCTCCCCCGCCGCTGCCGCGGACGAGATCAAAAAAGCTGAACGCCGTACTCCCGTCATCGTGGAATTTGAAGGCGGCGATGCCATCGGCTCAGAACTCTTCTCCCGCCTCAAGTCCGCCATTGACAGCGCCAACCCCGCCGAACCCGCACGGGAGACAAAGTTCCGTATCCTGCTTTCCACAGCTTCCGAATTTCCCTCCCGTCCCGGCGTAGGCTCCGTGTACGCCGTGGTCTGGACGCTGGCCATGTCTGAAGGCTCCATGGAATACTATCTGATTCGCGACATCGGTATCGTCACGCCGGACACGATGGACGACGTGGTCAAGCGCATCGTCGGCCGTACCGACGGCGTCTCTGCCCGTTACGGCTACCTCGACCGCGATAAATAGCTCTCCTGGCCATCCTTGTCCCCGGCCCGCAAGGAGCAAAACTCTCCTTTCGAGCGGTGTTCCTCTTTGCATCGTGTGCCGCGCCCGGCAGGTTCCCGTGTCGATCTCCCTCTGGAATATCCTCTGCAATTCATGGAAAAGCGGACATCGTGTCGCGCTCAACATCTTCCGTTTTCTCATTCCCATCGTCATTGCCGTCAAGATTCTGGAAGAAAGCGGACTTATCCCCTGGCTGGCTCTGCCCATGAGTCCCATCATGGCGCTCATCGGGCTGCCTGACGAATTCAGTCTGGCATGGGCGTCCTGTATGCTGGTGAACATCTATTCCGGACTGTCCGTACTGCTCGCCCTGCTGCCCCAGATGCCCGCCGTCTCGGTGGCGCAGATGACCGTTTTTGCCGTGCTCACGCTCATCGCCCACAGCCTTGTGCTGGAAATACGCATTGCCGGGCAATGCGGCGTCTCCATGCTCTTCCAGCTGATATTCCGGCTTGCCAGCAGTGTGCTTGCCGCCTTTGTGCTGCACCTCATCTTCGATGGCTTCGGGCTGATGCAGGAGGACGCCGTGGTGCTGCTGCATATAGATTCCAGCCCCAGCCTTGGGGAATGGGTCGTGCAGCAGCTCGTCACGCTGGCCGAACTCTATGCCGTCATCTGCGCCGTCATGCTGCTCCAGAAAATTCTGGATCTGCTCCAGATCTCCCGCTTTGCGGCCTGGCTGCTCGGCCCGATTCTGCGCTGCCTGGGAATCTCCCCAAGAGCCGTTTCCGTCGTGGTCATCGGCTTCACCATGGGCATACTCTACGGCAGCGGCGTCCTCATCCAATCGGTACACGAAGGCCAGCTCTCCCGGCGTGACGTGCTCTGCTCCATCTCGCTGCTGGGCCTGTGCCACTCCCTCATCGAAGACAGCCTTGCCCTCGCGCTGCTGGGCGGCACACTCTGGGGCATACTGGGCTTCCGCATTATCTTTACCCTGATCTTCGGGGCGCTGCTCAATTTCTTCTATCCCGCGCTGAAACGCTTTGCTCTTCCGCGCAATACGGAGGCCGCGCCATGAAAACCCTCTGGATCAACGCCGGAGAACTTTCGGGAGATCTTCAGGCTGGAGCGCTGCTCGCCGCTCTGCGCGAACTGCCCGAAGGTCAGGCTCTGCGCGTGGTGGGCATGGGCGGAGACCGCCTGGCAAAGGCCGGGCAGGAAAACCTTCTGCGCGTTGAAGAACTCTCCGTCATGGGCATTGTGGAGGTTCTCGGCAGTCTGCCGCGCATCTTCGGACTGCTGCGGCGCATCCGCAGGGAAATGACCAGGATACGACCGGACGCCGTGCTGCTTGTGGACGCCCCGGAATTCAATTTCCGCGTGGCCCGCATCGCACGCAAACTGGGTATACCGGTCTTCTACTTCATTCCGCCCAAGGTGTGGGCCTGGCGCACCGGAAGGGTGAACTTCCTGCGCGGGCATGTGCGCCATATCTTCTCCATCCTGCCCTTTGAGGTGGATTTCTACGAGCGCCACGGCCTGGAAGTTACCTATGTGGGCAACCCTCTGGTCGATCTCGTGGATTATCCGTCCCTCGCAGGCATACACCCGGTCGCGCATCGCATCGGACTCATGCCCGGCAGCCGCCGGAAGGAAGTGGAAACGCTCCTGCCCGCCTTTGCCGGAGCTGCCGAACGGCTTTGCCAAAAGCACCCCGACCTGTCCTTCCACTGCATCCGCGCCCCGCATTTCTCCGAAGACTACCTGCGCAGCCTGTGGCGCAGCGACCTTCCCCTCATCATGGAAGAAAATGCGAACCGCTATCCCTTCATGCGGACATGTCAGTGCATTCTGGCCGCCTCAGGCACGGCGACGCTAGAAACGGGACTGGCCGGAGTACCGACACTGGTTGCCTACAAGGTCTCGCCCCTCTCCTACTGGATCGGTTCACACGTCCTCAAGGTTCCGTGGATCAGCCTCACCAACCTCATTCTGGGCCGCGCCATCTTCCCCGAACACATCGAAAGGGAGGCCGACCCCGAGCCGCTGGCCCGGCGCGTGGACGAGTGGCTTGTCCACCCTGAAGCTCTCGCCGCCATACGTCAGGATCTCGAAGAACTGCGCAAACTCTGCGGAGAACCGGGAAGCGCCCGCCGCGCCGCAGCCGCGCTCTGCGCCGAACTGAACAAGCTGCCCTGACGCCCTTGCATTTCCACGCAAGGCGGCTTTCAACAGTGTCAGGACACTTTCCGGACTATGTGCGGATTCTTATCAGGGCTGCACCCGTTCCGGCATGAACGTTCGGAGACGCCGATACCGTTCTCCGACAGGAAGGCTGCCCCATGCAGAAAACTCGTCACCTCTGGGCGGTGAACATGATGGCCGGGGACATGCTGGCTTTCGCAGCCAGCATGATGCTCGCGCCTGGGTGTGTGGTGGCCACGCGCACAAGCGCGTTCTGCGATTCGTCAAAGCTGGAAAAAGGCCCAAGAGCCATGAGTCCGTCCCTGACGTGCAGGAGCGAAACGGCGTCGTACACACCAAGGCGTATGAGCCTGTCGAGCTGCTGTTCCACGGACGCGGCGGACAGCGGGCCATCCTTGAGCTTCACAAAAAAAGACTGTGTGCTGTCGAGGGGGCGGCCGTTCCTGTCGCCGACGACCTCCACCGTCACCTGTGAAACGCCGGTGATGCCCAGACTGTCGGCTGCGGCGTAGGACAAATCAATGATTCTGTTCCTGAGATACGGGCCGCGGTCGTTGATGCGCACGATCACGCTCTTCCCGTTGTTCTTGTGCTGTACCCTGACCAGTGTGCCGAGCGGAATGCTCTTGTGCGCCGCCGTCATGGCGAACATGTCAAACTGTTCTCCGGCCGCCGTGGCTTTGCCATGATGCCAGGGGCCGTACCACGAAGCAGTCCCCGTCTGGGAGAAGACTTCCTGGCCATAAACCGGATCCATCGGGAATACCATGCACAAAAGCAGTATCCCCAGGCAGGCTGCCCGGCTTCGGTAGGAAAATAAGGTCATGCAGACTCCGGGTTGAGGTGAGGTCACGCAGCCGATCTGTCTGCGACGCCGGCGGCGCGGGGCGAAAATCACCCGGCTCTGCCTGCGTGTCCCCGCTTCGGCGCTCAGAGGCGCCTGAAAACGTGCGTGTGAAAAACGGAGACAGGCAGGAAAGCGTTCCGGGAAACCGGGGCATAAGCCCCGATTTCCCTCATCCAGAATTCACCGTGTCTGAACAGTATCTCATCAGGCTGTTTCCGTGTCAAGCCGAACCGAAAAATGCTGCGGCACGTCGCCCAAAAAGATCAAAACGGCCTTGAGACAGGCGACTGTCCGCTATTTTAAACCGGCGTACCGGGCATCGTCCACAGACTCAAGCCATTCGTTGGAAGAGCCTTCTCCCGGCACTTCCACGGCCAGATGCGAAAACCAGCTGTCCTGTGCTGCGCCGTGCCAGTGCTTGACGTTCGCCGGGATGTTGACGCAGTCGCCGGGCTTCAATGCCACAGGTTCTTTGCCCCATTCCTGATACCAGCCGCGCCCGGCCACGCATACCAGTATCTGTCCGCCGCCCTTCACGGCGTGATGAATGTGCCAGTTGTTCCGGCAGCCCGGCTCGAAGGTCACGTTGAACACGCCGACCTGCTCCTTCGAGACAGGGGCAAGATAACTCTGGCCGATGAAGTACTGCGCGTAGGCGTCGTTGGGTGCACCGATGGGAAAAATCATGCTTGCGGCATGAGCGGCTTTGGCGGTCTCCGCAGCGGACTCATCCGTCCACACCTGTTTGGCCAGATTGAACACCGCCCACGCCTTGGGCCAGCCCGCATAAAAGGCGGCATGGGTGATGATGGCGGCGATCTCCGCCCGCGTCACACCGTGGGTTCTGGCGTTCTGGAGGTGGTAGACCAGCGAGGAATCCGTTATGCCGGAAGCCATGAGTGCCACCACGGTGACGATGCAGCGGGTCTTGAGGTCGATATCCGTATTATTCCAGTTCTCGGCGAAAAGAACGTCGTCGTTGTAGTGCGCAAACTCGGGAGCGAAAGCACCAAGCTGCGCTCTGCCCGCCGTCTGAACGATTTTCTCAGGCATATGTTCCTCCTGCGCGCCGGTTTCGGCCTGACGCGCTTTTTCTTTCTGCTCCCGCCGTCACTCCGGGAAAACTGGCGTGACGGCGTTCTTGTCTTTTGGGCGAAAGTCGCGGCGACGCCCAGCCTACACCACGTTTCCAGCCTTCTGCTTCCCGTTCTGCGCCATGACGCCTGCAAGCGCGTGCGGAACGTACAGCTCCTCCAGCCAACCTTGTTCCTCCGGCGTCAGTTCCAGTGCCGCCGCCCTGACCGCGCCTTCCACATGAGAAACGCGCGTTGCTCCAACTACCGGAACGGCGGACTTGCTCAAAAGCCAGGCCAGGGCGATTTCCGTCATGGAAACACCGCGCCGTTCCGCCAATTCCGCCACCCGAAGGATGATCCTGCCGTCCGCCTCCGCCGTGGCGTCATACTTGAAGCGGGCGTAAGCGTCCTCGCGGAAACGCCGGGTGCTTTCTCCGGGGCGCCGGGAAAGACGTCCGCCCGCCAGCGGACTGTACGGCGTCAGGGCTATGTTCTGATCCCGGCAGAAAGGAACCATTTCCCGCTCTTCCTCGCGGGCGATGAGATTGTAGTGCCCCTGCACGGAGACAAACTCGCTCAGTCCGTGTTCCCTTGCGTAGAAGTTGGCTTTGGCCAGCTGCCAGGCAAAGCAGTTGGAGATGCCGATGCAGCGGGCTTTACCCGTTGTCACCGCACTGTGCAGTCCCTCCATGATCTCTTCCATCGGTGTGTGGTAGTCCCACATATGGCAGATGTAGAGATCCACGAAGTCCACGCCGAGATTTTCGAGGCTCCGGTTCAGGGCGTTTTCAACGTGCTTCTGCCCGCTGACGCCCGCATCGATTTCTTCCTGCGTCCGGGGTGTGAACTTCGTGGCCAGCACATATTCGTCCCGCCGGGCGAAATCCCGCAGCGCACGCCCAAGAAAGCGTTCGCTGCTGCCGTTCTGATAGACGGGAGCCGTATCGAAGAAATTGATGCCCAGCTCCAGTGCACGGCGCAGGATGCCGCGGGTCTGCTCCTCGTCCACCGTCCAGCGATGCTGCCCCGTGGCCGCGTCACCGAAGCCCATGCACCCCATGCAGATGCGCGATACCGTCAGATCCGAGCGGCCGAGCTTCACATAGTTCACGGCTCGACTCCTCAGAGTACTGATGCGGCCCACGCCTTGAGACTCTCCGCAGACGGAGCGCCGTTCAGCAGCCGGCCTTCAATAATCACGGTGTCCGCTGCCACAGAGCCTTTCAGACCGGCCACGGTCTTGCCGAAGCCGCTGCCGCCGGACGTGGCAAAGAGCACGATTTTCTTCCCGGAAAAATCGTAGGCTTCCAGAAACGTATTGATGATGGTCGGTGCGACATACCACCAGATGGGGAAGCCCAGCAAGATGGTATTGTACTCCGCAACGGGGGCGTTTCTGTCCGCCAGCGCCGGACGGCTGGACTTGTCCCGCATCTCGATGGAGCTGCGGGAATTCTTGTCCTGCCAGTCCAGATCGGCTGCCGTGTAGGGAACTTCCGGTCTGATTTCGTAGACATCCGCACCCACGGCTCCGGCCAGAGCTTTGGCAGTGCGCGCCGTGGTTCCGCTGGCGCTGAAATACGCCACAAGTATCTTGCTCATGTTTTCCTCCTTGGGAAACACCTTTTCTGAATCCGCAGTCTCCGCTGCCATCCTTTTATGGCAGGGCGTTCTTTTCCTTGCGAAAATACGCCGCGATTTCCTTCATGCGCTCGCTCTGCCTTACCTTGAACGGGCAGCGGCCGTCACAGTGACCGCAGGAAAGGCAGGCGTCCGCCTTGACCGACAGCTTTTCATAGTGACCCGCAGCCATGCCGTCGCCCGCCAGTGCCAGGTCATAGTATTTGTTCACCAGCCCGATGTCGATGCCCGCCGGACAGGGCTGGCAGTGATTGCAGTACACGCAGGTTCCCCGTGCCGCCGCGGGAGTGAACCCGCCGATGACGGCGTATTCCCGTTCCTCTTCCGGTGCATCGGTAAAACCGAGCAGCTCCTGCAGGTCGGAAAGCCCGCGCACCCCTGGGACAGCCGTCAGAACGCCGGGGCGGTCAAGGGCGTACTGAAGGCACTGATACCGCGTCATCGCCATTTTGAACGGAGAGGTCTTCGCGTCCAGCAGCTTTCCGGCGCAGAAGGGCTTCATCACCGAGATGCCCACGCCCTCCGCCTCACAGCGCCGGAACAGCGCCGCCCGCTCAGCACAGCTTCCGATGCCCAGCTCGTCCCCCTGCTCCATATCGTAGGCCGGATTGATGGAAAACATCATCATATCCACGGGGAGCATATCAAGTATCCTCTGCGCCGTGCGCGGAGAATGCGAGGAGAAGCCAAGGTGCCGGACTCTTCCGGCAGCCTTCAGTTCCTGCACATAGTCGAGGATTCCCTCCGCGGCGAGCTTGTCGACATCGCTGTCCTCATCGACGCAGTGAAGGAAGCCGAAATCGGCGCAGGACACGTTCAGCGTCCGCATCTCCCATTCAAAGGTGTCGCGGATCGCCGCCCTGTCCCGCGACCAGCCGTACTTACCCTCTGCATCGTAGACGGCGCCGAAATGGAGCTGAAATAGCACCTTTTCCCGCTGCCCGGCGATAGCCCGTCCAAAGGGCGCGTAAACATTTTTCCCGCCCGCGCAAAGGTCAAAGAAATTAATCCCGTGCGCGATGGCGCTGCGGACGACCTGCTCTATCTCAGTTTCCGGGCAGTCCATGATGCCGCCCATGCCCAATCCGAGGACTCCGATCCGCTCTCCGCCGTGCGGCAAGATTCTGTATTCCATACCATCTCTCCACAGAATGCGCCTTTCACCCGCGCCCCGGCCATAGTTTCAGAAGCCGCGGTCTCGTTTCTGCCTGAACTCCTTCAAAATTTCCCTATGGCCTTTGACAAGACCTTTCACGCCGCCGCTTCCTTTTCCCCATGCGGGAGAGCAGAAAATGCACTGTCTCCCTCAGACTTTCCTCCCTTTTCCAGCAGCTGAAGGAGCAGCGCCTCCCCTCTGCCGTCTCCGCCCGTCAGGTATCGAACTCGGCGGAAACCCGCGCCAGAAGTTCGCGCACGGGCAGGTGCTGGGGGCAGAGCTTTTCGCAGCTTCCGCACTTCAGGCAGTCTTTCGCCTTCGTGCCCGCGCCGGTATAGACGTTTTCATAGTAGTACTCGGCATTTCCCTTGCGGAACATGCGCCTCGCATTCAGCAGTGCGAAAAGATCGGGGATGCCGATGTGCTGCGGACAGACCTCGGTGCAGTAGCGGCAGGACGTACAGGGAATGAGATCCAGGGATCGGAACACGGCGACGACCTTTTGAAGCGCCTCCCGTTCCGCAGCGCTGAGCGGCTGAACGTCCCGCATAAGCCCGGCGTTCTCCCGCATCATGTCCAGATTCCCCATGCCGGAAAGCACCATCCTCACGTTCGGGAAGCCCGCCGCAAAACGTATGGCGTAGCTCGCGCTGCTGCCGCCGTGCAGCTCGTCCAGAATCTTCTGCGCCGCGTCCGGCAGGTTCACAAGGCAGCCGCCCTTGACCGGCTCCATGACGATCACCGGTTTGCCGTGCCTTTCGCAGACTTCATAGCATTTGCGGCTCTGCACGGCCTCGTCCTCGTAATCCACATAGTTGAACTGGATCTGGACGACCTCTATCTGCGGGTATTCCCTGAGTATCTGTTCCAGCACCTCTGCCTTGTCGTGGAAGGAAATGCCCAAGTGCCGGATCCGGCCTTCCTTCAGAAGTTCCAGCGCGGTCTCGTAGGCACGGCAGGCTTTATATTTGGCAAAGGAACTTCTGTTCTGCGCGTGCATCAGGTAAAAGTCGAAATACTCCACGCCGCAGGCGGCGAGCTGGCTGGCAAACAGCGGCCGGATGTCCTCCTCCCGCTGGAAATGGTGCGTGGAGAGCTTGTCGGCCAGCACATAGCGATCCCGCGGGTGGCGGCTGGTCAGGCATTCCCGCAGGGCAGCCTCGCTGCGGCCGTTCATATACCCGTGCGCCGTATCGAAATAGTTGAATCCGTAATCCAGAAAGATGTCCACCATCTGCGCGAACTCGGCGCAGTCCACCGCTTCGTCCTTCAACGGCAGCCGCATACAGCCGAAGCCGAAGTTCTTCTTGACTTCAGGAAATGCCTTCATCTCCATTCCCCTCCTGGAAAACATCCGCCGCCTTCCCTCTGCGTCTCTCCTGAACAGCGTGGGGAAGCGGGGTGCGTCTCAGTGTAAAGTATAATGCACCCAGCCGCGAAAAAAAACCATACATAATCCGGGCTATTTTTTGCCTGATCCGCGCCCGCTCCCGTCACGTTCGATCCCGGATCCCGTGCTTGCGTCCGGGCGGCCGGAGTATTAGAAAAGGAAAAAAATCCATGCAGGTTGCGAGTATGGCGCAGCGCACTCTCTTCTTCGATCCCCAGGATCATCAGCTCCTCACGCTCATCAATCAGACCGTTACGCGTATGCACAGCGGACCTGGCAGCCGTATGCCCTACCTGCGGCCCAACGGAATCATCGAACTGGCTGCCCCCGTGGAACTGCGCATGGCCTCCGCCGTGCTCAGGCTCCTCGACACGCTGGCACAGGGACAGACTCAGGACAGGCTGGACGCACTTCAGGCCCTTTACGATGAAGTGCTGGTCATGGCGCGCACCTCCCTGCGCATCAATACCGGCCGCGTGTTGGTGCAGCTCATGAAGGAACTGGTGCGCGCCCACGGCGACCTGGAAACGCAGCTGCGCCTGGCCCACGACTTCCACAAGGCCGCCACCGGCGACCCCGCCACCGTGCGCCGTCTGCTCCACCGCTGCTTCATGCTGGAAATGCCCGAAGCGTGGAATCAGGCTGTATTTGACAACCACGTCCACGACGCCAACACCAAGGGCCGGAAAAACGCCACCCACCTCATCATGGACGCCTGGCTCAAGGGCATACGGACGCTTACGGTCATCTATTATAATTATGTCTCACTGGAAGCGGCCCGCGAGCTGCTCTACGCCGCAAGCATCGTGGGCATCACCGTCCGCATCGGGCTGCTGTTCCACGCTCCCCACAGGGGGCGTCTGGTGGATCTCATCTGGGTGCCCCGCGGCTTTGCCAGCAACGAGGAATTTCTGAACTTTCTGGCCTCCCCGTCCGTGTCCGGCCTCATGAACGAGGGCCGTGCCGCCACAAAATGGCTGGAAAAACGCATTCTCCACCTGCTGAAGACCTGGAATGAGACGGAACGCTTCACTCTTGCTCCCATGCTCCATGCCACGCCTGATCCTCTGGACACACAGGAATTTTTAAAATTTGTGGGCAGCGGGCAGGCGTCCACACTCCACCTTGCGGAATATATCCACGACCGGCTCTTCCCGCTGCTCAAGGCACGGGCGGCGGACGTGCGCACAGCACTGGAAGCGGAAGGACTGTCCGGGGAAAGCCGCTCCGCCCTGCTGACCGAGCTGAATACTCTGAACAGCTTCACCACTGAGACCATCCTGGCGCGCCTCGCGGACCCCGAACGCTTCCCGGAATTTTCCCATCTCCAAAGCGCCTGTGATGACGAGGGCTGCCCCGACATTCTGCAGCAGAAGCCGCTGGCACTGCTGTCACGGCTCTGCGGGCTGCGCAGCGGCTGCCGCATCACGCTGAACCTTGCCGGACTGACGGCGGAAGACGTGCTCATCCTGCTCTGGGACTGCCAGGGCCGCATCACGCACCTCGAACTTTTCAATCTCAAGGACTGGCATAACGGCGACCTTGAAGACATCCAGAGGATCAACGCGCTCCAGCGCGCCATCAACGACGGCAGCGTCCCCCGCATCAAGCAGCTCATCTTCTCCATGCTCCGCAGCGCAGACGCTCCTGCCGATGCCAAAACACAGAGCGGGGAAGACTCCCTTCCGATGAAGCTGCCGGAAAATCTCTCTCCGGCGGCAAAAGACTTCTCTCCCCGTGCCGCAAAACTGCGGATTATCCTGCAGAACATTCCCGTGCTCTGCGACTTCTATCTCAACGCCAAGCTCGGTTCCACCGCAGGCACGGATTCCACAAGCCGCCCGGGACACCGCTACGGTATGGGGCTTGCCTATCCCGAAAGCCTGCCCCGCCGGGCTCGCCGTGAACTGGACAACACCAGCCATTCCGCCCATCTGCGCCTGCCCCTGCGCATTGAACTTCTGGAACAGACCACCTTTCGCTCCCCCATGCCGGAAGAGGGAACGTCGCCCTTCGCTTCGCTCCTGCGCAGGCTGCCAGGACTTGGGCATTACGGCTTTCAGCGGAAAAGAGAATGGCTCGCCGTCTCGGAACACAGTGTGGTCTGCGACCGCGGCAAATGCAGCATTGCCTCCAGCGAGACGCCGCGAAACAAGGGGAACATCATCACGCTGGGCGGATCGGACTCCGCCGTCACCAACGGTTTCTGTCCGGCTCCGCCAAGGCGGGAATCCCTCCGGGAAAAGGCACGCTTTCTCAACTCGCGTCTGAGTAACGCCCTGCGCATCCTCGCCGGCTTCGTCCCTGCCTTCCTGGCCTTCCTCTGCACACAGAGCGGCTGGCTGGCCTGGGGCGGCGCACTGCTCTGGTTCTTCATTTCCGGCCTGCGCAATATCCTGCAATCAGTCCTGGGCAACGGAGGCCTGCACCGCTCTTCCCTCCTGCACTGGAACAGCTATGTAAGCTGGTCCGGCTTCTCCGCCTCGCTCATGTACAACGGGCTTTCTGCAGTA
>NZ_CANRLT010000008.1 GCF_947631555.1 uncultured Mailhella sp.
TTGTTTCATATTCCAGGATCGTCTCGGCTTCCCGAACTCATCCCTTGGAAATGACAAAAAAGTGTACTTTTTTGCCGCAGGCAGAAAATGAATGCTTAGAAAAAGTGACATGTGCGTTTTAATGAAGGTCGCATTTTAACTATCTGAAATAAAAAATTAATTTTTCAAAAAGCATTGACACGCGAATGTCAGTGCAAACAAATTTGGAAATTCTCATTGTATTTTTTATGATTTTGATAGATTATAGTCGGAAGTCTTTTGGCTGGAACACGGCAAAAAAGTACACTTTCTTGTCGCTTCCCTCACTCGTCCCCAGAAGTTTCCGTTTCATACCGTTTCGCCCGATAGCGGAACGTCGATACTGGCATGGCACATCGCCGGGCGGCTTCAACGGCGCGGATTGTCCCTGAACACCATTCCCGGTATGCTTCCTCAAACGCTGCTGGCAGAGGTTCGGGCCTGCGTCCAAATTTCACTCCCCTCACCCGCGCCGCTGCAATGCCTTCCGCCTGCCGCCTGCGTATGTTTTCGCGTTCCTGCTGAGCAACGAATGAGAGCAGCTGAAGGACAATATCCCCGATCAACGTCCCGACAAGATCCTTCACCCGGCGGGTATCGAGCAGCGGCATATCAAAGACGCTGATGTCTACCTGTTTTTCCCTGGTAATAATGCGCCATTGTTCCTGAATCTCCTTGTAATCGCGCCCGAGCCGGTCTATGCTTGTGATGCAAAGCTGATCGCCGGGACATAGTTTCTTCAGCAGCGCCCTGTACTGCGGACGGTTAAAGTCCTTGCCTGACTGCCTGTCCAGAAAAATGCAGCTTGCAGCAACGCCGTGTTCCGCCATGGCCACACGCTGGCGAGCCTCGTTCTGATCCATGCTGGACACTCGGATATAGCCGTAAACTCCTGCCACAGATAAATCCTCCTCGCTGAAGATGGACTGTCGGGCACGGGCAATGCTCAACCCGTGCCGGATATGATCGTGTACGGTGGACAGTACCACCTGAACGCAGAAGGACACCACCTGGCAACCTCACGCTTTTCTGATTTGTGCCATTTAGAAAAACTGTTCTTTACGAGCGTTGTTTGTCTTTGCCCGCGGGCCGGTTTTATTCTTATGAACTCTCACCGGCTTCCCTGCCCCGGGATTCAGCAGAACGTTATGTCCGTTAACAGAAAAGGCCCCCGTTCCACAAAGGAACAGGGGCCTTGCTGCCTGAGAAGGGAGATTCCCTTCCCGTCTTCTTTACTTGTTTGCGATGCCGATGGCCAGATCAGGGGCGATGATGGGCCGATCATCAATCTCTTCAAGGAACCTGTTGGGGCGTTCCTTCTGTTCCGGCACCTCGATGTTCTGGTTCACATATTCGCGGTATCCGGTACCCGCAGGGATGAGCCGCCCAACGATGACGTTTTCCTTGAGGCCGCGCAGGTAATCCTGCTTTCCCTTGAGGGACGCCTCGGTGAGCACCTTGGTCGTCTCCTGGAACGAGGCGGCGGCCACCCAGGACAGAGAGCTGAGGGACGCCTGCGTAATGCCAAGAACCAGCGGTTCCGCAGTAGCGGGCTTGCGGCCTTCGGCAAGCGCTTTTTCGTTTTCTTCCTTGAACTCGATCTTGTCCACCTGCTCGCCCACAAGGAAGGTGGTCTGGCCCGGGTCGATGATGGACACCTTTTTGAGCATCTGGCGCACGATGACTTCGATATGCTTGTCATCGATCCCCACACCCTGGAAGCGGTACACTTCCTGAATCTCATCGACGAGATACCGGGCCAGGTACTTTTCACCGCGGGTGTGCAGAATGTCGTGAAGTTCGGGATTGCCTTCGGTCAGGACCTCACCGGCTTCCACAGAATCCCCGTCCATAACGGTGATGTGCTTGCCGCGAGGAATGAGGTATTCCTTCTCGTCGCCCACATCAGAACTCACAATGAGCTTTCTCTTGCCCTTGGCTTCGCCGGCGAATTTCACAACGCCTGAAATATCGGAGACCACGGCCATTTCCTTGGGCTTGCGGGCTTCGAAAAGTTCAGCCACGCGGGGAAGGCCACCCACGATGTCCTTGGTTTTGGAGGTTTCGCGGGGCTTGCGGGCGATGATATCGCCAGCCTGTACGAGTTCTCCGTCCCTGACCATGATCAGTGTGCCCACGGGCATAGTGTAGATGGCTTCAATCTCATCTCCCTGTACCGAGGTGCGCGTCCGAGTCCTGCCATTTTCGTCCACAATGGAAATGTAGGGAAAGTACTGCTCCTTCTCACGACTTTTTTCACGGTTATTGGTCGTGTTGCGATATTCAATGATGATACGGGTGGACTGGCCCGTGGTCTCATCGCGCTTTTCCTGCACCGTCTTGCCTTCAATCACGTCATGATACTGAATCTTGCCGTCCACCTCCGTGATGAAGGGGTCGTTGAAGGGGTCCCATTCGGCGAGCTGCTTGCCCTTGACCACCTCTTCACCGTCCTGAACGTACAAGCGTGCGCCGTTGGGCAGAGGATACTTCTCGACCTCACGGCCCTGATCGTCCACGATGGTGAGCTGACCGCTCTTGCCGATGACCAGCGACACACCTTCACGATTCCTGACGATCTTCACGCGGGTAAGGCTGACGCGGCCGGAATTCTGCGCAGCGATGCTGGACTTGACAACCTGAGCGGAAGCCGTGCCGCCGATGTGGAAGGTACGCATGGTAAGCTGCGTACCAGGCTCACCGATGGACTGTGCCGCGATGATGCCTACGGTCTCGCCCACGTTGACCAGATGGCCGCGGGCCAGATCTTGCCCGTAGCACAGCGCACACACGCCGCGTTCGGCCTGACAGGTCAGGGCGGAGCGGATGGTAACGGTGCTCACGCCGGCCGCGTCAAGAACGTCGGCCACCTTCTCGTCCACAAGTGTGTTTTCGGGGAAGAGTTCTTCCTTGGTGATGGGATGCATCACGGGATAGAGCAGCACTCGGCCGAGGATACGGTCACGCAGGGGCAGCTTGATTTCGTTACCTTCGCGCAGGGCGGACATTTCGATGCCGTCCACGGTGTTGCAGTCTTCCTGAGATACGATGACATCCTGAACCACGTCCACGAGACGGCGGGTCAGATAGCCGGAGTTGGCCGTCTTGAGGGCGGTGTCGGCCAAACCCTTGCGTGCACCGTGCGTCGAGGTGAAATACTGAAGCACGGTAAGCCCCTCGCGGAAACTTGCAGTGATGGGCGTTTCGATGATGGCGCCGGAGGGTTTGGCCATCAGGCCGCGCATACCGCCGAGCTGCCTCATCTGGTCGGCGTTGCCTCGCGCACCGGAGTTGGACATCATGAAAATGGGATTGAAGCTGGTGTCATCGGCCTCGCGTCCGGTCTTGGGATCCGTCACATGATCAACGGAGATCTCCTTCATCATTTCCTTGGAAATGGTGGTGGAGGTCTGCGACCACACATCAACGACCTTGTTGTACTTTTCCGTCCGGGTGATGATACCGTCCCGGTACTGCCGCTCGATGTCGTCCACTTCGGACTGCGAAGCGGAAATAATGGCCTTCTTTTTCTGTGGAATGGTCATATCCTTGAGGCCGATGGAGATACCGGCACGGGTGGAGAACTCATAGCCGATATTCTTGAGCTGATCGCAGAGGATGACCGTGTTCTTGATACCGGCAGCCTTGTACGCAATGCCCACAAGTTTGCCGATGGCCTTCTTGGTCAGCACCTTGTTCACTTCATCGAAGGGGATGACATGGGGCAGGCGCTCCCAGACAAGCACGCGGCCGCAGGTGGTATCCACAAGATTGCCGTCCTCCATGCGTACACGGATGCGGGCGTGAAGATCGAGCTGCTTCGCATCGTAGGCTGCTTCCACTTCCCAGGGACCGCAGAAGACCATGCCCTCACCTTTGCAGAAGGAACGATCCATGGTCATGTAGTACAGGCCAAGAACCATGTCCTGCGAGGGAATGATGACGGGACTGCCATTGGCAGGCGACAGAATGTTGTTGGTGCTCATGAGTAGCACACGGCATTCAATCTGGGCTTCCACGGAAAGCGGGATATGTACGGCCATCTGGTCGCCGTCGAAGTCCGCGTTATAGGCGGTGCAAACGAGCGGATGCAGACGTATGGCCTTGCCTTCCACAAGCAGCGGCTCAAATGCCTGTATGCCCAGGCGGTGCAGTGTGGGAGCACGGTTCAGCAGCACGGGGTATTCACGCACCACTTCGGCCAGAATATCCCAGACCACCAGCTCCTCGCGCTCGACCATCTTCTTGGCGCTCTTGATGGTGGAGGCGTAGCCGCGTTTCTCAAGTTCGGAATAGATGAAGGGCTTGAACAGCTCGAGGGCCATTTTCTTGGGCAGTCCGCACTGATGCAGCTTGAGGGAAGGCCCCACGCAGATGACGGAACGGCCTGAATAGTCCACACGCTTGCCGAGCAGATTCTGACGGAAGCGGCCCTGCTTGCCCTTGATCATGTCGGAGAGCGACTTCAAGGCGCGGCCGTTGGTGCCGGTGATGGCCCGGCCGCGGCGGCCGTTGTCGAAGAGCGCATCCACAGCTTCCTGCAGCATACGCTTTTCATTGCGGATGATGATATCCGGCGCACCAAGTTCCTTGAGCCGCTTCAGACGGTTATTGCGGTTGATGACGCGGCGGTAGAGATCATTGAGGTCGGACGTGGCGAAACGGCCGCCGTCCAGCGGAACCAGAGGCCGCAGATCCGGGGGAATAACGGGAATGACTTCCAGAATCATCCACTCAGGCTTGTTGTTGGACTCCAGGAAGGCTTCCACGATCTTGAGGCGCTTGGTGACCTTTTTCTTCCTGGACTGGCTCTTGGTCTCCTGCGACTCGTCGCGAAGCTCCACCTTCAGTCTGGGCAGATCAAGCTCTTCCAGCAGAGTACGAATAGCTTCAGCGCCCATGCCCACCTTGAGTCCATCCTCGCCATAGTGCTCCAGATACTGAAGATACTGATCCTCGGAAATAACCTGCATCTTGCTCAGGCTCGTGGAACCGGGATCGAGCACCACATAGGAATCAAAGTACAGCACCTTCTCCAGGTCGGCCATGGTCATGTCCAGAAGCGTGCCAATCTTGGAGGGAAGTGTCTTCAGAAACCAGATGTGGGCCACAGGCGCGGCCAGCTCAATATGACCCATGCGTTCACGGCGCACCTTGGAAGCAATAACTTCCACGCCGCATTTCTCGCACACGATGCCGCGGTGTTTCATGCGCTTGTACTTGCCGCAGTTGCACTCGTAGTCCTTCACCGGGCCGAAGATCTTGGCGCAGAACAGACCGTCGCGTTCGGGCTTGAACGTGCGGTAGTTGATGGTCTCCGGCTTTTTCACTTCGCCGTAGGACCATTCGCGGATATTCTCCGGCGAGGCGAGCGTGATCTGAATGGCGTTCAGATTGCGGATGTTCGACACATTGGAAGCCGCCGCCGTGTCGCGGACAGTAAACAGATCGTCCAGACTCATCTATGTCTCCCTAGCAAGAGGGTTGGATTCGCTTTGCCTGTGCCGGCAGAACCGGCATCGATCGCAAGGGGAAACAGCCCCACCCGGCGAAACCCGGAATGGCTTCGGCGGGCATGGGCGCTTGTTTTTCCCTATTCCTCTATATTGTCCAGAACGGGATCATTCACAAAGAAACGCTGCCTGGCAGGCTTCCTGGATTCTTCCTGTTCCAGATTCACATTGAGGCCGAGGGACATGAGTTCCTTGACCAGAACGTTGAAGGATTCTGGCAGACCGGCTTCAAGGAAGTTATCTCCCTTGACGATCTTTTCATACATCTTCACCCTGCCGGCCACGTCATCGGACTTCACTGTCAGGAATTCCTGCAGGAGATACGAAGCGCCGTAGCCTTCCAGAGCCCACACTTCCATTTCGCCAAGACGCTGGCCGCCGAACTGGGCCTTGCCGCCCAGAGGCTGCTGGGTGACCAGAGAATAGGGGCCTGTGGAACGGGCGTGGATCTTTTCATCGACCAGATGATGCAGTTTCAGGTAGTACATCACGCCGGTGGTCACACGGTTGGCGAAGGGTTCACCTGTGCGTCCGTCATAAAGCACCGTTTTGCCGTCACTCGGCAGGCCAGCACGCTCCAGCCACGCCCAGATCTGGTCTTCCTGCGCTCCGTCGAACACCGGCGTCTTGGTCACGATGCCCTTGCGCAGGTCGAGCACGGCCTTGCGCAGCGTCTCGTCATCCATGCTGTCCACAAGCTCGTCGATGCTCATGCCGTCGCTGTGGGCCACGGGCAGGTCGGCGGCAAAGATGTCCTTCACCTCGGAGCGGATGGCTTCCATAGCTGCGCCATGATCCACCATTTCAGCAAGCTGCCGCCCCAGCTCCTTGGCGGCCCAGCCCAGATGCGTTTCCATGATCTGGCCGATGTTCATACGGGAAGGCACACCCAGGGGATTCAGCACCACGTCCACGGGGCGGCCATCCTTGAAGAAGGGCATGTCTTCTTCCGGCAGGATCATGGAAACCACGCCCTTGTTGCCGTGACGCCCGGCCATCTTGTCGCCCACGGAAAGCTTGCGCTTGATGGCGATATGCACCTTGACCATCTTGATCACGCCCGGAGGCAGGTCGTCGCCCTCAGTGGCCTTCTCGCGCTTGGCATCGTAGAGCTTTTTAATCACTTCAAGCTGGCGGTCGTAAGCCCCGATCATGCTGACGACTTCCGCGTCCGTTTCCTTATTGCGCAGGACGCCTCCAAGCTGCTTGAGGGGCAGCTCCTGCATGACCTCCCAGGTAAGCGCGGAACCGGCGCTCGCCAGAACTTCATCCTTGCGCCTGCCGGGGATATCCACAGCCAGAACCTGACCTTCCATGAGCGAACGCATACGCTCGCGGGTACGCTCTGTCAGTGCGCGCACATGGTCGGCTTCCCGGCGGTCGAGCTTCGCGATCTCGTAGGCTTCGATCTCGCGGGTGCGGTCGTCCTTCTCACCCGAACGACGGTTGAAGACCTTCACATCGATGACCGTGCCTTCGATTCCCGGCGGCACCTTGAGGGAGGTGTTCTTCACATCCCTGGCCTTGTCGCCGAAGATGGCGCGCAGCAGCTTCTCTTCGGGAGTGAGCTGCGTCTCGCCCTTGGGGGTGATCTTGCCCACAAGAATATCGTCGGGCTTGACGGAAGCGCCGATGCGGATCACACCGCTGCCGTCCAGATCATGAAGCATGTCATCGCCCACGTTGGGAATGTCGCGGGTGATTTCTTCCGGCCCGAGCTTGGTATCGCGGGCGGCCACTTCAAATTCCTCGATATGAATGGACGTGTAGATGTCGTCACGCACAGCGCGTTCGGAAATGAGCACGGCGTCTTCGTAGTTATAGCCGCACCAGGGCATAAAGGCCACCACAAGGTTCTTGCCAAGAGCCAGCTCACCCTTCTCGATGCCGGGTCCGTCGGCGAGGACGTCGCCCTTGTTCACGCGCTGACCGGGCAGACAAGTGGGTTTCTGACCGAAGCAGGAATTCTGGTTGGATTTGTGGAACTTCAGGAGATCGTAGCTGCGCACTCCGCCGCGGTCTTCCAGATACAGATCATCGTAGGCCACGATAATGCGTTCGGCGTCGGCGTAGCGAACCACGCCGCTGCCCTCGGCCAGAAGGCAGGCGCCGGAGTCGCGCGCCACGTCATATTCCATGCCAGTTCCCACCAGCGGACGTTCGGAGCGCAGGAGAGGCACGGCCTGACGCTGCATGTTCGAACCCATGAGGGCGCGGTTGGCGTCATCGTGTTCCAGGAAGGGAATGAGTGCAGCGGAGATGGAAACCATCTGGCTCGGCGAAATGTCCTGAAGCGTAACGTCATCGCGGCTGGCCATGAGCACGTCGCCGTCGGTGGAACGAACTGTCATGTTCTCCTGAAGGAAACGGCCGTTCTCATCCACAGGCGCATCGGCCTGTGCGATAATCTGGCCTTTTTCGCGGGAGGCATCGAGATGCACGATCTCGTCGGTCTTGCAGCCGCCGCGCACCACGCGGTACGGCGTCTCGATGAAGCCGTACTCGTTCACCTTGGCGTAGGTGGTCAGAGAGACGATGAGGCCGATGTTCGGACCTTCGGGAGTCTCGATGGGGCAGATACGGCCATAGTGGGAGGTGTGGACGTCGCGGACTTCAAAGCCCGCACGCTCGCGGGTCAACCCACCAGGCCCCAGAGCGGACAGACGGCGCTTGTGGGTCACTTCCGAAAGGGAGTTGGTCTGGTCCATGAACTGGGAGAGCTGGGACGTGCCGAAAAATTCCTTGAGTACTGCGGCCACCGGCTTGGGATTGATGAGGTCGTGCGGCATCAGGGAGGCCACTTCCTGAATGCTCATGCGTTCCTTGATGGCGCGCTCCATGCGCACAAGACCGATGCGGTACTGGTTTTCCACCAATTCGCCCACGAGACGCACACGGCGGTTGCCCAGATGGTCGATGTCGTCCGGCGCACCATTGGTGTCCTTGAGTTCCACCAGCACCTTGATGGCGGTGATGATGTCCTCATCCGTAAGCGTAAAGACGTTCTTGTCCGTGTGCAGGCCAAGGCGGAGGTTCAGCTTGTAGCGCCCCACCGCGGAAAGATCGTAGTAGTCCGCATTGCGGAACAGGTTGTCAAAGTAGCCGGCCGCGATCTCCGGCGTGGGCGGAGAGCTGGGGCGCAGACGGCGGTAGATTTCTTCCTGCGCCTTTTCCTTGTTTGCTGCCTTGTCGAGGGCAAGAGTGTCGAGAATGGAGGAGGAAGTCCCCGCCCCGCGGGTGTGCAGCAGCTTGATGCTTTTCACACCAGACTCTTGCAGTTCTCCAAAAAGACTGGGCGTCACTTCCGCTGTGGATTCGGCCAGAATCTCGCCAGTGGCGGCGTTGACCACGTCTTCGGCTAAGGCAAGGCCCAGAATCGAGTCTGGATCCACTTCGATGTATTCGATGCCGGCATCGGAAATCTTCTTCCAGTCGCGCTTGTTCAGCTTCCTGCCGGACTTCACCACCACGTTGCCTTCTGCATCGGCGATATCGGCAAAGGTCACGCGGTCCTTGTCGCCGGAGAACAGCTCAGCGTCAGCACGCATGAACAGACGCCCGCCATCGAGACGATACTCTTCCTTCTTGTAGAAGGTCTCAAGAATCTGCTCCTTAGTCATCCCCATGGCCTTGAGCAGTATGGTCACAGGCATCTTGCGGCGGCGGTCGATGCGGACGTACAGGATATCTCTGTGATCGAAGTCAAAATCGAGCCACGAGCCGCGCATGGGAATGACCCGGCAGGAGTACAGCACCTTGCGGGAGGTGTGCGTCTTGCCGCCGTCATGCTCGAAAATAATGCCTGGAGAGCGCTGGAGCTGATTCACGATGACGCGTTCCGTACCGTTCACGATGAACGTGCCCTTCTCAGTCATCAAGGGAAGGGTTCCAAAATAGATATCCTGTTCCTTGCTGTCGCGATGGGTGCGGCTGCCGGAGGCTTCGTCCACATCGTAGATATCAAGACGAACCTTGATGCGCACAGGAGCTTCGTATGTCAGCCCCTTGGAGATGCACTCCGCCTGGTCGTACTTGGGTTCGCTGATTTCGTAGCCCAGATATTCCAGACTGGCGGTACGGTTAAAATCTTCAATGGGGAACACGGAACGAAAGACTCCTTCGAGTCCTACGCTGGGATCGCGTTCCGATTCCTTGCGGCCTTCCTGAAGAAAGACACTGTAGGAATCTACCTGAAGATTCAAAAGGTGCGGAATGGGAATGGAGACTTTAATTTTGCCAAATTGCTTCGTGAGCTGACCCATTACTCTACTACCTCAAGAATGGCGTTGTCCGGCCCTGCACCGGAAAATTAACAAAAAATATGCGCATCGCGGCGCCTGTTGTACAGGCACAGAAAAGCAGACAACAACCCCCTTGTCTCCGTACCGGAAAGGGCGTTGTCTGCAACTGGTGGCATCTGTTGTTATCAGAAATCTCTCATGCTGTGATGCCCGCGTATCCGTCCACCGAAAACCCTGACGAGTTCGATACTCTAACCCCTTCCTGGAAAATTTGCAAGCGTTTTGTGACACATTTTAGAATATATCAGGATACATCATTTTTTTAAAAAAAACAATATTTCTTTTCAAGCAGCGGCAAAAAAACGGAGAATGCCTCTCCGGCAGTACTCCGCCGAAAAAAGGAACGAAGACCATACTGTTCCCCGGCCAAAGACGAAGGCGGGAGAGCAATAATGTAGCAAAGCCCTTCAGGGCTTTGCGTCCTGCGCTTGGGAGGGGTTTGCATCCCCTCCCAAGCTACCGCCCCAAAGATACCCCGCCCTTCAGGGCGGGGTGGGGCTATATCGGCCTAAAGGCCGAGGTCTCAAACCATAAAGGAAGTAAGATGAGAACACATCCGGCGCGGTGCCAGGAAAATCTGGTCATGGCAGGAAGGGAAGACTGTCAGCGTATCCCCAGGACAAGGTGTTTGCCGTGGTGCCGGGCCGCAGTTCCTGAAATTTTGCCTGCTTCGGATGACGGAACATTTGAACCGTTGTCAGTGCCGCGTATGGGGTTCCTTTTACCGGTGGCACCGTTCCTCTCTTAAAGATTGCCCTTGCAAGGGGCGCGAACCGTCAATCCGCGCCCCCAGCAGTTCAGCGCCGGTTACGGCAGATATCGAGAAAAGCCTGATGGAAGCGGAGATCGGGCGTAAGCTCTGGATGGAAGGATGACGCCAGAAGGTGCCCCTGCCGGACAGCCACGGGGAAGGCAGTTTCCTCCCGCTCCACTTCGGCGAGTATCTCCACATCCGGCCCCGTGTGCACGATAAGCGGTGCACGGATGAACACGGCCCGCAGATCCTGGGCGATGTCCGTCACGTTCAGAAAAGTCTCAAAGCTGTCCACCTGACGGCCAAAGGCATTCCGGCGTACCCGTGCATCCAGGAGACCGAGGCGTGGCTGTTCCACAAGTTTTCCATCCGCCCCTTCGATCTCACGGCAGAGCAGGATGAGTCCGGCGCAGCTCCCATACAGGGGCATACCCGCCCTGCCGCAGGCGGCAAGCGCGTCCAGCAGCCCCTCGGCCCTGAGCAGTACGCCCATGGCCGTACTCTCGCCGCCGGGAAGGACAATACCGTCGAAGCACTGCAGTCCTTTAAAAACGTCGTCCCCAAAGTCCAGAGGGCGGCGCAGCTCCTCCACCTCCGCTCCGCAGCGCTCCAGTGCACGCCTGTGTTCGCGGAATGCCCCTTGCACCGCCAGCACACCGATCCGCAGGCGACTCACCAGCCGCGCTCCTGCATACGCTGTTCAGGAGCGATGGACGCGATCTCAAGACCGGGCATGGCCTCGCCAAGTCCTTCAGAAACCTGAGCCAGGATCTCGGGATCGGCGTAGTTCGTGGTGGCGGCGACGATGGCCTTGGCAAAACGTGCGGGGTCGGAGGATTTGAAGATGCCGGAGCCGACAAAAACGCCGTCGCATCCCAGCTGCATCACGAGAGCGGCATCGGCAGGCGTGGAAATGCCGCCCGCAGCAAAGTTCACCACGGGGAGTCTGCCGGAGCGATGCACCTCAAGGGCCAGCTCCAGAGGCGCACCCAGTTCTTTGGCATAGCCAGGAACTTCTTCCTCCCGCAGAGAACAAAGCTGACGCAGCTGTCCCATCACCTCGCGGACGTGCCGAACGGCTTCGACGACGTTTCCGGTGCCGGGTTCCCCCTTGGTGCGGATCATGGCCGCGCCTTCGCCTATACGCCGCAGGGCTTCCCCCAGATTGCGGGCGCCGCAGACAAAGGGCACACGAAAGTCGTGCTTGTCCAGATGAAAGCGGCTGTCCGCAGGCGTGAGCACTTCGCTCTCGTCGATGTAGTCCACGCCCAGATGTTCAAGAATGCGTGCCTCGGCGATGTGTCCAATACGAACCTTGGCCATGACGGGGATACTCACCGCGGCCATGATGCGCTTCACCACCGCGGGATCGGCCATACGCGCCACGCCTCCGGCTCTGCGGATGTCAGCGGGAACGCGCTCCAGCGCCATAACGGCGCACGCCCCAGCTTCCTGGGCAATGACGGCCTGCTCCGGAGTGGTCACGTCCATAATGACGCCGCCCTTGAGCATTTCGGCTAAACCGCTTTTCACTCGAAACGTGCTTTTTTCCATACTTCCTCCTTGTCGCTGCGGATGCGGAAACGGTGCTCCCGTGCACACCTGCGGCGGGAATCTGCCGCTCACATCTTTCCTATAGAAAGACCTCTTGAAGAAATCCAGAAAATAGAGCAATCTAGTGACAATAAAGATTGTCATGAAGACATTGAAAAAGGACAGGATGACAATGCCGGATTTTCAGACATTTATTCATCTGTATGAAGAGGCCGCCCAGCCCTGCCGCTATCAGAAGGTGGCGGCGGCGCTGGAGGCGGGTATTGAGCAGAGACTGTTTCTGCCCGGGCAGGCTCTGCCCACGCAGCGGGCTTTAGCGGCGGCACTCGGGCTGACCGTGGGCACGGTCACGCACGGCTATGCCGAGGCCGCCCGGCGCGGGCTGGTCACGGGCGTCACCGGGCGCGGCACCTTCGTCCGCGCCAGCCGCCCGGACGTGGACGTGCTTCCCCCCGCACCTTCCCCTGTCGACGGTCCGGACAAAGGTCCCTTTGCCTGCCCACGGGAAACGGCGGAAACAAACGACGGCGATTCCCAACCTCTCTGGAATCTGGGCTTCATCGCGCCCTTTGAACACCTGAACCCCGCCCTGCTCGATGGTCTTTCCCATCTGCTCTCTACACTTCCGCCAGAAGAGCTGGCAGCACTGCAGAGCTATCAGCGGCCCGGCGGCATGGAAAAGCACCGCGAGGCCGGAGCACGCTGGGCACGGCGTTGCGGTGCGGCCGTGTCCGGCCAGGAGCCGCTCATCTGCGCCGGTTCTCAGCACGCCCTTGTAACGATCCTCATGTCCCTCTGTTCTCCGGGAGAACGTATCGCCGCCGAGACTCTGAGCTACCCTCTGCTGCGCCAGCTCGCCTGGCGTCTGCGCCTGAATCTCGCCTCCGTGCGCACAGATGCCAGTGGAATGCTCCCCGATGCTCTCGACCAGGTCTGCCGCAATGGTGGTGTTCGTGCCGTTTACCTCATGCCTTCCTGCCGCAATCCCACGCTCACCTGTATGCCTGAAACCCGAAGACGGGATCTGGCAGAAGTCTGCCGCAGGCACGACCTGCTCATCATTGAAGATGATGTTTTCGCCCTGGCCGTGGATACGGGACGGGCGCTGCCCACCTTTTCCGCACTGACTCCGGAACGTACCTGTTTTATTGCGGCCACCAGCGAAATCCTCGGCGGCGGCCTGCGTGTGGCCTATCTTTGCCCGCCTCAAGAATACCGCGAGGAATTGGAACGGACGATCTCCTATACCCTTTCCATGGTTCCGCCGCTCATGGCCGAACTCGCCTCGCAATGGATCCTGGATGGAACAGCCGACCGCGTTCTGGAAGCCAAGCGCAGAGAAGCCGCGGCACGCAATCTCCTCGCGCAGGAGCTGCTGGATGGCTGTGGGCTTGTCTCACGCCGTACCGGTTTTTTCTGCTGGCTCCCTCTGCCCGAACCCTGGACGGGCATACAGTTCGCGGATGCCGCCCGTCAGCAGGGTTTGCTTGTGGCCGAAGGCGAACATTTCCTGACCGGCCACGCAGCGCAGGGACACGGTGTGCGGCTGGCTCTGGGAGGAATAGAGGACAGGGACACGCTTGCCGAGGCGCTGCGCACCGTCGTGCGGCTGCTGGACTCAAGGCCCGCTGTCCGGAGTTGACGCGAGCGGCACAAAGTCTATGATACGCCGCATATCATCTTGAATAAGGACGTACTATGGCAGCGGCACTTATCGTTTACTGTCTGCTTGGCGGCATCGCCGGCATTCTGGCGGGACTTCTGGGTATCGGCGGCGGCGCCGTGATCGTTCCCATGCTGGTCTTCGCCTTCGCATGGCAGGGAATCTCGCCTGACGTGGCCATGCACATGGCCGTGGGAACCTCTATGGGCAGCATCATGTTCACGGCCGTATCCAGCGCCATGGCGCATCATCGGCGCGGCGGCGTGGACTGGAGCGTCTTCAGGTGCATCGCCGTGGGCATCCTCATCGGTACCTACTGCGGCACCTTCATCGCCTCCCGCATTCCAGCCCGTTATCTTCAAATGTTCTTCGTCTGCTTCCTCTTCTATGTGGCGACGAATATGCTCCTGAACAAGAAGCCCAACCCCAGCCGCACCATGCCCGGCATCGCGGGCATGACCGGCGCGGGCATGTTCATCGGCGCTATCTCCAGCCTTGTAGGCATCGGCGGCGGGACACTGTCCGTGCCCTTCCTCGTCTGGCACAATGTGGATATGCGCCGGGCCGTGGGCACATCCGCGGCCATCGGCTTCCCTATTGCCGTGGCCGGAAGTCTGGGCTTCATCACCAACGGCTGGGGCGTTCCCGAACTCCCGGCTTATTCTCTGGGCTTCATTTATCTGCCTGCACTCGCAGGCATTGTCGCCGTCAGTATGCTCACCGCCCCCATAGGCGCGGGCATCGCGCACAAACTGCCCATCCCCAAACTGAAGCGCGTCTTCGCATGCTTCCTGTACCTCGTGGCCGTCAAGATGCTTATGGACGTTCTGTAGGCCTTACCCAGCCCAAACATGAAACGGGTCTCCCTCTTCGGGGCGACCCGTTTTTATTTGGAAAACAGCACGATTTCAGCGCAGCGCCATGAGCAGGGGCAGGATCACGGGAACGGCCAGCGTCAGGCACACGCCGGAGAACATGGCGAGAATGGCACAGCGCTCCCCGCTCACACTTGCGATCACAGGCAGACAGGTATCCATGGCCGTGGCCCCGCCGGCGAGTACCGGGCCAAGCCCGCCGGAAAAACGCAGCAGAAGCGGTGAAAGCAGCAAGGCCAACGCTTCGTGCATCATGTTGGAAAGCAGCGCCACCGAACCAAGCGCCGGATCTCCAAGACGGGTCAGAATAACCGTGGCGAGGCTGTAGTAGCCGAAGCCCGCGCCCACAGCCAGAGCGTCGATCAGCGTAATGCCGTACTTCAGGGAAAGGAGAAAGCCGCCCAGCAGACTGCCGCAGAACGTGCCCGCAACCACCCCCAGCGGGATAAGCAGGATGCGCGCCTTGAACTCCCGAATCACGGAGAGCGCACGGAGGTCAAAGCCCACAGTCATGCCGGCGAGGAAAAGCAAAACATAAAGGACACCGGCGACGGCTTCACCGCCGGAGAGTCCCGCAGGCAGGACGCGGTACAGTCCAGAAAACACGCCGGCCGCAAAAAAGGCCAGTGCCGCAAGGGAAATTCCGCTGCAGAAACGAAGCATCGGCGCAGGCACCACCCGGCCGGGCGCATATTCAGGAAACACATACCGGCCCAGCAGACGGGCGGCCGCAAGGCAGCCCAGAACGGAAAGGGAGCTGATGACCGCGGCACACAGTCCGAACTTCTCCATCTGGGCAAGGAGTTCGTCGTTTCCCCCGATGGACAGCCCCAACAGGAAGAGCATGGCGCGCACTGTCCAGCCAAGACAGCGGTTCACGGCCTTCACCGCTGCTTCGGAACGACGCGTGAGCCACCCCGCCGGGATACCTCCCGCGATGAGACCGATTTCGGCAAGCACCCCCGTCCTCCTTCCCCTGTGCCTGAACCAAAGAAAACGCCGGGCAGGAGAGCTTCCCCTCCGCCCGGCGCATACGTTTCCCGGCAGGTTACGCTTCAGGGTTGAAGTCGTCGGGCAGATCGGCGTTGGTATACACGTTCTGCACGTCGTCCAGCTCTTCCATGGCGTCGGTGATGCGGAAGAGTTTCTGCGCGGTCTCGGCGTCCACGGGAACGAGGATCCTGGGCACCATGGCAAGCTGTGCTTCCAGCATTTCCACGCCCTGCCCTTCCAGCGCTTCGCGAACGGTATTGAAATCGCCCATGGCGGTGCGTACTTCCCAGGTGTCGCCGCTGTCCTGCACGTCATCGGCTCCGGCTTCGAGAGCCATGTTCATCACAGACTCTTCGTCAGGATACTTTTCCTTGTCCAGAGTAATCACGCCCAGCCGGTCGAACTGGAAGGACACGGAGCCGCTTTCGCCCATTGTTCCGCCGTACTTGGTGAAAACATGGCGCACATCGGCCACTGTGCGGTTCTTGTTGTCGGTAGCGGTCTCCACGATAATGGCCACGCCGCCCGTGCCGTATCCTTCATAAATGATCTCGGAGAGGTCGCCGCCGGCATCCTGACCGGTGCCCTTGCGGATGGCGGCCTCAATGCGATCCTTGGGCAGGTTCACGGCCTTGGCGGCCGCGATGGCGGAACGCAGACGGGCATTACCGGCAGGGTCGCCGCCGCTCTTGGCAGCGATGATGATTTCCTTGGCGACCTTGGTGAAGACCTTGCCGCGCTTGGCGTCCTGAGCACCCTTGCGCAGTCTGATATTTGCCCATTTGTTGTGTCCCGACATAATGCCTCCCGAAAATGTTTAGCCTTGAACGGCACCCTTGAACCCCATGCCCAATTCAAAGATCTCCTTGCTTTCGGCACGGGAGCTTTTGGGCTTGAACGTCCTGACCGTGGCAAAACGCGCCCGGAGCGCGCCCGCCAGTTCCTGAAAATCCGGCCCCATGAAAATCTTGGCAACAAAACCGCCGCCGGACTTTAAATACCGGTCGGCCACCGCCACCGCCTCCAGGCACAGTTCCAGCGAACGAGCCTGGTCGGTAAATTTCGTGCCCGTGGTTCGCGGAGCCATATCACTGATCACCATGTCAAACGGCCCCTTCTCTGCAAGCAGGGACTCAAATTCCGGAGAGCGCTCGAACACATTCTCCTGAAGAAAGGTCACGTTCGGCGGGAAGGCCGTCTCCGTACCCTGCAAGTCGCAGGCCAGCACAAGGCCTTTTTCTCCTACCCGTTCGGCGGCGTACAGTGACCACGACCCCGGCGCAGCCCCAAGATCCAGCACCTTCATTCCGGCCCTGAAGAGGCGGAACGCCCTGTCCATTTCCTGAAGCTTGTACACGGAACGGGCAGGGTAATGATCTTCTTTGGCCTTGAGGAAATAATAATCGCGGTATACTTTCATGGCGCTCGGGCTTGTGTATCGTATTTCCGAAAAAGAGCCAAGAGGAAACTTGGCACTTTCCCTGGAAAGGGATAATGTTACAGCAAAAAACTTCCGTTGGCCAGACCTTCTCCCGCCGGAAAAACGGCAGACTTTTCTCCGGCACCGAATGCTTGCCGCACCGAGTTTTTCTCGAAGAATTTCGTTTGAATTTCCTTGACCGGCAAAAAAGAATCCGTTAATAAAAATCATTCCCAACAAAACTTCATCCGTTACGGATGCAGATATTTCAACCAGGAGGTACTCCCTATGCCCGCCAGACTTGATGTCTATCAGTGTAAACATTGTGGAAACATTGCGGAAATTCTGCATGGTGGCGTCTGCACCATGACGTGCTGCGGCGAACCCATGCAGCTTTTGCGTGAAGGCACTACCGATGGCGCTCTGGAAAAGCATGTTCCCGTCATCGAAAAGACGGCTGACGGCTACAAGGTCAAGGTGGGAGCCGTGGCTCATCCCATGGCGGACGACCATTATATCGAATGGATCGAACTCATCGCCGATGGTATCTCCTACACCCGCTTCCTTAAACCCGGAGACGCCCCTGAAGCCGAATTCTGCGTGAAGGCCGACAAGGTCACCGCCCGTGAATTCTGCAACAAGCACGGCCAGTGGAAGGCCGAACTCTAAGAGCGAAGGCATGAAAAAGCACGTTTGCAGTCTTTGCGGATGGGAGTACGACCCCGCTGTTGGCGATCCTGGCTCCGGCATCGCTCCCGGAACGGCCTTTGAAGACCTCCCCGAGGACTGGGTCTGCCCCGTGTGCAGCGCTTCCAGGAGTGACTTCCATGCTGCGGACAGTGCCGATTCCGCTGCGGAGCAGAAAAGCGACATGGCCATGTGGCAGTGCCAGGTCGGTAACTGCGGCTATATCTACCGCCCGGAAAAAGGCGACCGCAAGGGAAAAATCCCCGCGGGCACGGCCTTTGAGGATCTGCCTGATGACTGGCACTGCCCCGTCTGCGGCGCTTCCAGGAAAATGTTCAAAAAACTCGCGTAATCACGCTCAGGAGAGTTTGTCATGATCCACTGCAAAACCTCTACGTCCAGCCTGTCCGATCAGACGCTGGTAGGTACTGGCGTTGCCTTTGAACGGATCCGCCGCATCACCGGCTATCTTGTCGGAACACTGGATCGCTTCAACGATGGCAAACGCGCCGAGGAAAGAGACCGCGTCAAACACTGCAATCTGGAACACTTCCACGACTGAACCACCATCTGACATTAACGGAGCTGAACCATGAAGTACATCTGCAACGTGTGCGGCTATGAATACGATCCTGCCGTTGGCGACCCTGATTCCGGTATCGCCCCCGGCACTGCTTTCGAAGACCTCCCCGAAGACTGGGTCTGTCCCGTCTGCGGCGCTTCCAAAAGCGACTTCGAAGCCGCCTGATGACCTCTGCATTGCCGACCGGCGAGGAGCCTTCTTTCTGAGGAGGCTCCCCTTTTTTATTTACAAACCCTCTGACGCTCTCAAGCGGACAGCTTAAGACGCGGCAGACAAAAACCTTGTTTCTCAAGTGAGGAAGCATGAGACCCGTTGAGCTGAAAAAAGATATATACTGGGTAGGGGCCGTCGATTTCGACATCCGCAACTTCCACCATTACAGCCGCTCTCCTGAAGGCAGTACCTATAATGCCTATCTGGTCTGCGATGAAAAGAACGTCCTTTTCGACACCGTGAACGCCCATGAGTTCAGCGTTCTGGCCAAACACATCGCCGAGATCATCGAACCCGAAAAGGTCGACTACATCGTCTGCAACCATCTGGAACAGGATCACTCCGGAGCGCTGCCGCGCATCGTCAAGCTGTGCAAGCCCGAAAAGATCTTCTGTTCCCCCATGGGTTACAAATCCATGACCAACATCTTCGACACCACGGGCTGGCCCATCGAAGTGGTCAAGGACGGCGACCGCCTGAACATCGGCAAGCGCAATATCACCTTCCTTGAAACCCGTATGCTGCACTGGCCCGACAGCATGGTCTCCTATCTGGAAAAAGACAAGGTGCTCATCAGCAACGACGCCTTCGGTCAGAACATCGCCTCCTCCTGCCGCTTTGCCGACGAGTGCGAACACCATACGCTGCGGGAAGCCATCAAGCGTTATTACTACAACATTGTCCTGCCCTTTTCCCCGCAGGTTCTCAAGACCATCAAGCGCGTTGTGGACATGGGACTGGAATTTGACGTCATCGCTCCCGACCACGGGCTGATTTTCCGCACCCCCGAAGACGTGGCCTTCGTCATCAATACCTATAAGGAACTCGCTGAACAGAAGCCGCAGAAGCGTGCCGTCATCGCCTATGAAAGCATGTGGAACGGCACCGCGAAAATGGCCGAAGCCGTGGCTGACGGCCTGGAATCCGAAAACGTGCCCTATGTGCTCATGAACCTTCAGAACTGCCACTGCAGCGACGTGATGACCGAACTTGCCGACAGCAGCGCACTCATCCTTGGTTCTGCCACCCGCAACAATATGCCCATGGTCAACATGATGGCCTGCATCGCCCATGTAAAGGGTCTGCGGCCGCAGAACCTGGTGGGCGCAGCCTTCGGCACCTACGGCTGGTCCGGAGAAGCTCCCAAGATGATGGCCGACGCCCTCGCCGACATGAAGGTTGAAGTCGTGGCCGAACCTCTGAAATGCTACTTCAACCCTCAGGCCGAAGACCTGGCCAGATGCCGCGAACTCGGTGTGGCCGTGGCCCGTGCCCTGAAGGAAAAATGCGCTGACTGACCTGACGCCGCCGGGCCGCCCCCATTGGACGGCGGCCCGGGACTGCGGCATCGAGTCCGCATCTGTGAACGCCGGACGAGAACAAGGAGCAACCCATGGATCTCATCTTACTCTCGCGCCTCCAGTTTGCCATCACCGTATTCTTCCACTTCGTCTTCGTTCCGCTCACACTGGGCCTCTCCATCCTGCTCGCCATCATGGAGACCCTCTATGTGCGCACGGGCGATGAAGACTACCGGCGCATGACGAAATTCTGGGGCAAACTCTTCCTCATCAACTTTGTACTGGGCATAGTCACCGGCATCACTCTGGAATTCCAGTTCGGCACCAACTGGTCGCGCTATTCGGCCTATGTGGGCGATATTTTTGGTTCACTCCTCGCCATTGAAGCAACCGTGGCCTTCTTCCTGGAATCCACCTTCGTCGCGGTCTGGGCCTTCGGCTGGGAACGCGTCGGCAAAAAAGTCCACTGCTTTGCCATCTGGATGGTGGCCCTCGCGGGCAACCTTTCCGCCCTGTGGATCATTCTGGCGAACGGCTTCATGCAGCATCCCACGGGCTATGTCCTGCGCAATGTCCGCGCCGAGCTGAACGACTTTCTGGCCGTGGTCACCAATCCCTACGCCTGGGGCGAATATTTCCACACGCTGTCTTCGGCCTGGATGCTCGGCGGCTTCTTCGTCCTCGGCATCGCAGCCTGGCATCTGGCACGGAAAAACGACTCCGCCCTGTTCAGGAAGTGCGTGCGCCTTGCCGCGCCCTTCACCCTGATCATGGCGCTCCTCGTAGGCCTGGCCGGACACCATCAGGGCATGAACGTGGCCGAGTATCAGCCCGCAAAGATGGCCGCCATGGAATCCCACTGGACCACCCAGACCCGCGCCCCCATGTACCTGTTTGTCTGGCCCAATCAGGATAAAGGCGAAAATTTTGTCGAAGCGCTGCCCATCCCGGGACTCATGAGCTTCATCGCCTTCAACGACATCGATGCCGAAGTCAAGGGCCTGAGTGACTTCCCCAAGGACGACATTCCGCCCGTGCTGCCCACCTTCCTTTCCTTCCGCTTCATGGTAGCCATGGGCGGCCTGTTCATCGCTCTGGCGGCCTGGACCTGGTGGCGCCGCCGCGACCTTGAGGCATCCCCCCGGCTGCTCCGCCTCCTGCCCTGGGTCATTCCCCTGCCCTACCTCACCATCATGGCGGGCTGGGCCGTGGCCGAAATCGGGCGTCAGCCGTGGATAGTCTACGAACTCATGCGCACCTCGGACGCCGTGTCCCCGGTTCCTGCCAGCTCGGTACTTGTCTCCCTTCTCGGCTTCCTCGCCGTCTATACCCTGCTGGGTGTCGTTGATATCTGGCTTCTGTACACCCAGTCCCGCAAAGGCCCCGAACCCGCCAAAGCCGCTGAGGAGGCGTAGTCATGGAAACAATCTGGTTTTTCCTCTGGACTCTGCTCTGGGCCGTGTACTTCGTCCTTGACGGCTTCGACCTCGGCATGGGGACGCTCATGCCCTTCCTCGCCGCGGACGATGTTGAGCGCCGCGTCATCTACAATGCGCAGGGTCCCTACTGGGACGGCAATGAAGTGTGGCTCATTACGGCCGGCGGCGTGACCTTTGCCGCCTTCCCCAACGCCTACGCCGTGCTCTTCAGTGCCCTGTATGCCCCCCTGCTGCTTCTGCTCTTCTGCCTGATCTTCCGCGCCGTGGCCTTCGAGTTCCGCGGCAAGGTGCAGCGCCTGGCGTGGACGCGCTCCTGGGACGTGTGCATGGTGCTCGGCAGCTTCCTGCCCGCCCTGCTCCTGGGCGTCGCCTTTGCCAACCTGTTCATGGGCATCCCCATTGATGCGGACGGCGTGTATCACGGCTGCCTGCTGGGACTGCTTTCACCCTACGGTCTGGCCGGAGGCGTGCTCTTCGTGCTGATGTTCTGCTACCACGGAGCGTTGTGGCTGGAACTGAAATCGGAAGGAGCGCTTCAGGCAAAAGCCTGCCGCACGGCCTATGTTCTCTGGCCGCTGCTCCTGGCCATGGTGCTGGCGTTTCTGGCCCTTACCGGACACTACACCGACTCCTTTGAACGCATTGCCCAGCACCCGGCCGTCTACGTTGCGCTGGTGCTGGCCGTGGTCGGACTCGTGGGAACGCGACTCGTGCTCTCCAGCTGCACCCTCATGGCCTGGCTGTTCAGTGCTCTGTTTATCGTGGGCCTGACCTTCTTCGGCGTCTTCGGCATGTATCCGGGAATCATCCTCTCCAGCCTTGATCCCGCATGGAGCATCACTATTGCCAACGGCGCGTCCAGCCCGCTGACCCTGAAGATCATGCTCATTGTCACGCTGTGCGCCGTCCCCGTGGTCATCCTGTACCAGGCATGGGTGTACTACACCTTCGCGCACAAGGTGACGGAGCACACCCTGAACGGCGAACACGCCTACTGATACCCTCTTCCTTACCAGAACGGCGGAGGCCGCGGGCACTTGTCCTGCGGCCTCCTGTTTTGATTAATTCTGGCTGAGCTACACTCCAGCAGTCATGTCCCGCTCCTACCAAGGAACGGATATCTTTTTTACCACGTTTTTGCAATTATAACAGTTTATCTATTTTTTAATTTCACTTTTTAAATTAAATCCATAAACTTCCTATATTTTTCATTTATATTTAATTAAATACGCCTCATATCAAATATATTTTATATTAATATTTTCACATATTGTACATTCTAACAATGAAATTAAAATCAAACTTAATTCAAAAATTGTACCAATTCAAGAAGATTACCTTCAGGGTCACGGCAAAAAAGAAGAAGATACTTCCCATCAGTTGTCGGTACAGGCTCCGAAAGACTGCTCCCTCCAGCTTTTTCTATACGTTCCTTCAGGCGAGATACGTCTTGTACTGTAAAAGCTACATGCGTCAAACCATGCTGACAGAAAGAACGGGATTCCTTTCGACTGTCTTCATAGGGGGATAAAAACTGCAATAGTTCCAGCACCCCTGTCCCCTTCTCCGTGCCAAGCTTCGCAGTTCTGACTCTAACGCCCGGCGCCTTCAGTACTGTTTCCAGACATGCGCCGGATTCCAAGACAGGTTCGGCATATTTCAATCCCAGAATCTCCGTGTAAAAACGCAGACAGACATCCATGTCGCTCACCACAAGCCCCGTATGTCGCATGGCCAGAACTTCACTCATATCATTCCCAAGTGTCAGCTTATTGACAGATATACTGTTGACAAACACAGAGTAATGTTTCAATCCACAGTCGCCTCCATCCGCCGACTGACTCCACAACCAACGGATAGGTGTCGTGCGGGTTGCCCCTCCCTGAAGGGAGAGGTCTCAAACCACAAAGGAATTTTTGATAAATACTTCAAAGATGTCATTTTGGCAAATCTTTTTAAACGTCCTTTTTTACTAATAATCTATATCTTTTAAAAATTCAACTAGTTCAATTAATTAAAATAACTCTTTCCTCCCTTGCGTCCTTATTCGCTGACAGTATATCTGACAACGTGTATCTACCCTAAAAAAACTTACAAGCGCTCTTCTGCCACTCTGCCGCAAACTGTGAAACCGTCTCTCTCCTTTCTCCGGCTCTTTAAACGGAAAATGCGGTTCCACTCTCTTATTCCTCTCCTTTTACTGCTGGCAAAACACCTCTCCATAATACCCCAGGGACAAGAGGTATCTTCTGTGTGCTTTTCAAAAGCCGCGCAATTCTTACTTTGTCGGACATTCTGAATGCTCCCTGTTTCCGCCGCCCTCAAACAGAGACAGAAAAGGTGGAGACACATCGCGTCTCCGCCTTGAAAACATTCAGGACACGTGACCGGCTACAGGTTGCGTCCGCAGCACTTCTTGAACTTCTTGCCGCTGCCGCAGGGACAGGGATCGTTGCGCCCCACCTTGACGCCCTTATACACATGTGTCTCGCTCTTCACAGGGCCGCCCATGGCCGCGGGATCAGTCTTGTGGCGCAGTTCCAGCTTTCGGCCGGAAGCGTCCAGAGGCGTGGACACGGCTTCCGGTGCAGGCGTCTCCTGCTCTGCGGCTTCCTTGGCATGTTCAGCGGCTGCGGCTTCGGCGGGAGCCTCCGCAGGCGCTTCTTCACCGTCAGCGGCTTCGGCCTCCTCGTGTTCAACACGCTTCATGCGCACATGGGTCAGGGAGGTAATGGCGTTCTCATGGATGCGGAAGATCATCTCCTGGAACATGTTGAAGCCTTCGCGCTTATATTCCAGCTTGGGATCGCGCTGACCGTAGCCGCGCAGACCGATGCCCTCGCGCAGGTAGTCCATGGCGCGCAGGTGTTCCTTCCAGCAGCGATCCAGCGCCTCCAGCAGGAAGTAGCGCAGGATGTCGCCGTACATGGGGCCGGCCTCTTCGCGCAGTTCGGCAAAGATTTTCTCCACGGCCTGGCGGGCCTGGGAGCGCGGCGGTACAACGCTCATGGTCATATCGGGCAAGGCCCGTGCGATATTGCAGATCTCCATGAGCCGTGTGTTGGTCGAAGCGGCAAGCTCCGCGTCCGGCGCCTCCTTCAGCCCCTCCAGCGGCTGGTAGATGCTTTCAAGCAGTTCCTCCACAAAATCGAAGAGCACGCCCTCCACATCGGGAAGCTGCATGAGATCGCGTCGCAGTCCGTAGATGACTTCACGCTGCTGATTCATAACGTTGTCATAATCCAACAAGGTCTTCCTGATCTCGAAGTTGTGGCCTTCCACGCGCTTCTGGGCGTTCTCGATGGCCTTGGAAACCATGCGGTTTTCGATGGGCTCGCCTTCCTTCATGCCCATTTTTTCCATGAGTCCGGAGATGCGCTCCGAACCGAAGATGCGCATGAGGTTGTCTTCCAGCGAAAGATAGAAGCGGGAAGAACCGGGGTCACCCTGACGCCCGGAACGGCCGCGGAGCTGATTGTCGATGCGGCGGCTCTCATGACGTTCCGTGCCCAGAATATGCAGGCCGCCCAGTTCCTTCACGCCCTCGCCCAGAACGATATCAGTACCGCGGCCGGCCATGTTGGTGGCAATGGTCACATGCCCCTTCTGCCCTGCCTGGGCCACGATGGCAGCTTCCTCGGCGTGATGCTTGGCGTTGAGCACGCTGTGCGGGATGCCTTCCTTCTTCAGCATGGAGGAAAGCAGTTCCGAAGTCTCGATGGAGATCGTGCCCACGAGGACGGGCTGACCCGTGTGGTAGAGTTCCTTGATGGCCTTGATGATGGCGTCGTATTTTTCACGCTGGGTGCGGTAGATGAGATCCGGGCGATCATCGCGGATCATGGGCATGTTCGTGGGAACCGTGATGGTCTCCAAATGATAAATCTGGTCGAATTCCACGGCTTCCGTCTGGGCCGTGCCGGTCATGCCCGCCAGCTTGTCATACATGCGGAAGTAGTTCTGGAAGGTAATGCTGGCCAGCGTCTGATTCTCGGCCTCAACCTTCACGCCTTCCTTGGCTTCCAGCGCCTGATGCAAGCCATCGCTGAAACGGCGGCCCGGCATGAGGCGGCCGGTGAACTCATCCACGATAACGACCTTGCCCTCGTCGCTGACGATGTAGTCCACATCGCGCTTGAACGCGTGATGCGCCTTCAAGGATTGCAGGATGTGGTGCTGATAGGCAATGCTGCCGGGGTCGAAAAGGTTCTGTATGCCCAGTATCTTCTCGCATTTGGCCACGCCTGCATCGGTAAGCATGGCGGTCTTGGCCTTTTCGTCCAGCGTGAAGTCCTCCTGAGCCTTGAGCTGACGAACCACGGCGTCCATAGCCTGATACAGGGTGGTGGATTCGTCGCTGGCACCGGAGATAATGAGCGGTGTACGGGCTTCGTCGATGAGGATGGAGTCCACTTCGTCCACAATGGCAAAATTGTGGCCGCGCTGCACAAGCTGCTCGGCGTAGAACTTCATGTTGTCGCGCAGGTAGTCGAAACCAAACTCGTTGTTGGTGCCGTAGGTGATGTCACAGGCGTACGCCTGCTTGCGCTGCTCGTCGTCAAGGCCCTGTACGATGACACCCACGCTGAGGCCCAGGAAGCTGTAGATCCTGCCCATCCATTCGGCATCACGCCGTGCCAGGTAATCGTTCACCGTGACCACATGCACGCCCTTGCCCGAGAGCGCGTTCAGCACCACGGGCAGCGTCGCCACCAGTGTTTTGCCTTCGCCGGTCTTCATTTCGGCGATCTTGCCGGCATGGAGCACCATGCCGCCCAGCATCTGCACATCGTAATGACGCATTCCCATGACGCGCCGCGCCGTCTCGCGCACCAGTGCGAAGACTCCGGGCAGAACCTCGTCGAGACTCTTCCCCTCCTTCTGCACTGCGTCGCGGTACTCCCCAAGTCTGGCGGGGAACTCGTCGTCTGCGAGTTCCCGCATGGCGGGTTCGAGGGCGTTGCATTTTTTGAGCTGAGAACGCAGGGAACGCAGATAGCGATCGTTGCGGGTACCGAATATCTTACCGATCAGAAACTTGATCATGAAGCTTCTCCAGAAAATGTCCTTTGAACAAGGGAAACGATACGTCATGCCGCGCCGTTTGGCAAATATGAACCAGCCGCTTTTCACGTTTCTTTTCCCGAACGGAAAAATATCGCTTCCGAAACGCTGCGCCGTAAGCCTGTACGCGCCCCGCATCTTGGGACGCTGGACAAAAACTCCGCTCTGGCTCATGATAGGCCGTTCATCTCTCGTTTTCCGGTAAAGGATAGCTATGCCGAGCCTGCCCCGTCTGCTCCTCTTCCTTTTCTGCCTTCTCCTTGCCGCCGCCGTTGCCGCAGGCTGTTCCACCCGCCGCCACACCGGGAGCAAAGGAACCGCGTCGTACACGGTCAGAGGCAAGACCTACCACCCGCTCAAGTCCGCCGCCGGATTCACGGAAACCGGCGTGGCATCATGGTACGGGCCAGGCTTCCACGGCAAAACCACCTCCAACGGGGAACGCTACAACCAGAACAGCCTGACCGCGGCTCATAAACTTCTGCCCTTCGGTACGAAGCTGCGCGTCACCAACCTGAAAAACGGGCGTTCCGTCATTGTACGCATCAATGACCGCGGCCCCTTCGTGGGTTCACGCATCATCGACCTTTCCCGCGCCGCGGCCAAGGAGCTGGATATGCTGGGAACAGGCACGGCACGAGTGCGGCTCGTGGCGCTGGAGGGAGGCAAAAAGCCCGTGAGGATCACACCCGACGGGGACATGGACGGACGGTTCTACATCCAGATCGGAGCGTTCCGGGAACTGCCACGCGCCAAGGCGCTGGCCGAAACCATGCGCAAGCGCGGATATGGCTGCCGCATCTCCGGACATGACGGCAGCGTCCTGCACTTCGTCCAGCTCGGCCCCTACTTTTCCAAATCCGCCGCAGATCAGGCCTCACGCCCGCTCCTGAAGCAGTACCGCGGACTCTTTACCGTTGCCGAATAAGGCCGCCGTTCCTCGTTACGCGCCGCGTATGCGCCGGCTCTCAGCCTTGTCTTCCTGACTGGCCGCCTTTTCCCGATCCTTCCCGCCCATCGTGGCAAAAAGCCTGCCCCGCATCACGGCATTCCGGCCATAACGCTCGCGCAGGGCGTCCACCGCGGTATCAAGGCTCCCGCGGCGACGCTCGTCGTGTACAGTGTCTTCTTCGTCAAGCAGGGAAAGACGGACGGGCGGCCCGTCCTCGAAGCCCGACACCCGCAGCCCGATGAGCCGCACTGAACCGGCAAGTTCCATGCCATCCAGAATCGTGCGCGCCGCTTCATAGATGGCCGCCGTGCTGCTGATGCGCTCCGGCAAGGAAATCTGCCGCGTGACCTGACGAAAATCTGCGTACTTGACCTTCACCGTCACCGTGCGTCCGGCCAGCCCGGCACGGCGCAGGCTCGCACCCACACGCTCGGCATGGCGCATCAGCCATGTGCACAGAAGTTCGCGATCCAGCGTGTCTTCATCCAGCGTGACTTCCGCACTCTCGGACTTCGGCGGCGCCCAGGGCACGACGGGTCTGGGGTCAACGCCCATGGCCCTGTCCCAAAGCGAAAGTCCGGCCTTGCCGAAACGCCGCGCCCAGAAATCTTCACTGTAGCGCAGGACGTCGCCGCAGGTCTTCACGCCCAACGCGGACAGCGCAGCCGCGAAGTGCCGCCCCACGCCGGGCACATCCGTGACGGGCAGCCGATGCAGAAATGCGGACACGTCTTCGGGCGCAAGGAGAAACAGTCCGTCCGGCTTGCGCTGTTCCGAGGAAATCTTGGCCAGAAATTTCACCGGAGCTATGCCCACAGAGCAGGTCAGTCCGCCCGTGATCTCCGTCACCGCACGTTTGAGCTGCCAACCCATGCGCTCCACGCTGCCAAAGATACGTTCAAGCCCCGTGGCGTCCAGATAGGCTTCGTCCACGGAGGCCATTTCCACCAGCGGGGAAAACTGCCCGAGAAGCTCCCTGATGCGTGCGGAAAGCTCCGCATAGCGCCGCATTCGCGGGCGCACATAGACTGCCTGCGGGCAGAGCCGCCGCGCCTCACTCATGGGCATGGCCGAATGGACGCCGTAACGCCGCGCCTCATAGGAACAGGTGCTGACTACGCCGCGATGCCCGCCGCCCACGATCACCGGACGGCCCTTCAGCGAGGGGTCGTCCATCTGCTCGATGGAGGCGAAAAAGGCGTCCATGTCCATATGCATGATCCAGCGCTGCGCGTTCGTCATGGCCTTCCCCGAATTAATACCCACTAGCTCCAAAGAAAACCCCTGTTCCGGCGGATTGTCCTTGACAAGGAACAAGGCTGCCTCTAAGGAAAAAGTACCTGTCTTTTTCTATCATGTCCCCGCGCAAAGGAAAAGCGCCGGGGAAGCGAACCCTTCTGCCGGGCGGCGCACACCGTCATCCTTCAAGGAGTCAGCATCGTTGGCCAGAAAAAAATCCATGCAGCAGTGGACCGTGGAAGATTCAGCCGACCTGTACGGCATCCGAAGCTGGAGCGCAGGCTACTTTGACATTTCCAAGCGCGGTGAAGTCGTCATCCGCCCCTTCGGACGTGAGGGCGGCCCGGAAGTAAGCATCCTTGAGATCATCCGCGAACTCAAGGCGCGGGGCTATGACCTGCCCGTGCTTCTGCGCATCGAAAACATCCTTGATTCTCAGATCTCACTTCTGCATCAGACGTTCCGCGCCGCCATCGCCGAACTCGGATACAAGGGTGACTACCGCGGAGTCTTCCCCATCAAGGTCAACCAGCAGCAGCAGGTAGTGGAAAAGATTGCCCTTTACGGCGAAGCCTACCACCACGGGCTGGAAGTCGGCTCCAAGGCCGAACTCATCGCAGCGGTCAGCCAGCTCAAGAGCCGCGAAGCCTGTCTCATCTGCAACGGCTACAAGGACGAGGAATTCATCGACCTCGGTCTGCACGCCCTGCGCATGGGCTTCAACGTCATCTTCGTCCTCGAAATGCCCGGCGAGCTGGACACCATACTCCACGAAGCGGCGGCCATGGACGTTCGGCCTCAGATCGGCGTGCGGGTAAAGCTCTCCACCAAGGCCAGCGGTCACTGGTCGGAATCCGGCGGCGAACGCTCCGCCTTCGGGCTTACCTCCGCCCAGATCATCGACGTCGTGGACAAGCTGAAAGCGCACGACATGCTCGACTCCCTCAAGCTCATGCACTACCACCTGGGTTCTCAGGTGCCCAATATCCGCGATATCCGCTCCGCCGTCATGGAAGCCACACGCATTTACGCAAGCCTGGTCAAGGAAGGCGCGGCCATGGGCTACCTTGACCTCGGCGGCGGCCTTGCCGTGGACTACGACGGCTCCCACACCAACTATGTCAGCTCCCGCAACTACACGCTCATGGAATACTGCACCGACGTGGTGGAAGCGGTCATGACCATTCTGGACGATCAGGACATTCCTCACCCGCACATTATCACGGAATCGGGCCGGGCCACCGTCGCCTACTACTCCGTCCTGCTGTTCAACGTCCTCGGCGTAAGCCTCATCGAAGTGGGCGACCTCCCCGGCGAACTTCCGGAAGACACGCCCGAACCCGTGCGCAACCTTCGGGAAACGCTGGAGAACATCAACCCGCGCAACCTTCAGGAAACCTACAACGACGCGGTCTACTACTACGACGAGATGCGCCAGCTCTTCATCGCCGGGCGCGTCACCCTGCGCCAGCGCACCCTTTCCGAACACTTCTTCTGGGCCATCATGCGCACCCTCGCCGAAGAACGCCGCCGCGTGAAGTACATCCCCAGGGAACTGCAGGAAATTGATTCCATCCTCGCCGATATCTACTACTGCAACTTCAGCGTGTTCCAGTCCCTGCCGGACAGCTGGGCCATCGACCAGCTCTTCCCCATCATGCCCATACACCGCCTCGGCGAGTTCCCGGAACGGCAGGGCATACTCTCCGACCTCACCTGCGACAGCGACGGCCGCATCTCCCACTTCATCGACCCGCAGGGTTTAAAGACCACGCTGGAACTGCATCCTCTGAAGGACGGCGAGGAGTACTATCTGGGAACTTTCCTTGTAGGGGCGTATCAGGAAACCCTGGGCGACCTGCACAACCTTCTCGGCGACACCAACGTCGTTTCCGTGCGCATTCAGGAGGACGGCAGCTACGACTTCGTGCGCGAACTCGAAGGCGACTCCGTGGCCGACATTCTGGCCTATGTGGAATACGACCCGCACCGCGTTCTGGTGGGCATACGCAAATCTGCGGAACGGGCCGTGCGCGAAAACCGCCTCACGCCCACGCAGCGCTTCCAGCTTATGCAGGCTTTTGAAGACGGACTGCGCGGCTACACCTATTTTGAACGCTGAGAGACGGCTCCGTCCCTCCCGTAAACTTTTATCCCGCAAGGAGCAGACATGGCAAAAGTGCTCATCATCGGCGCCGGAGGCGTGAGTTCCGTGGCCGTCCACAAATGCGCCCAGGCTGCGGACGTGTTCACCGACATCGTTCTGGCGAGCCGCACCAGGGCCAGATGCGACACCATCGCCGCCAGCGTGAAGCAGCGCTTCGGCCGCAGCATCGAGACCGCACGGGTGGACGCGGACAATGTGCCTGAACTCACGGCTCTCATCCGCAGCGTACAGCCCGACCTGGTCATGAACATCGCCCTGCCCTATCAGGACCTGCACATCATGGACGCCTGCCTCGAAGCCGGGGTGAACTACCTGGATACCGCCAACTATGAACCGCCGGATGATGCCCATTTCGAATACAAATGGCAGTGGGCCTATGCGGACAGGTTCCGGCAGGCCGGGCTCTGCGCCCTGCTCGGCTCCGGCTTCGACCCCGGCGTAACCAACGTCTTCTGCGCCTACGCCCAGAAGCACCTCTTCGATGAAATCCACGTTCTGGACATCATCGACGCCAACGCCGGAGATCACGGTCTGCCCTTCGCCACGAACTTCAATCCCGAAATCAACCTGCGCGAAGTTTCGGCCAGGGGGCGCTACTGGGAACGCGGGGAATGGGTGGAGACCGACCCTCTCTCCTGGAAAATGTCCTTCGACTTCCCGGAAGGCATCGGCAGGCGCAGCTGCTACCTCATGTATCACGAGGAGCTGGAATCGCTGGTGAAAAACCTCCGGGGGCTGCGCCGCGCCCGCTTCTGGATGACCTTCGGCGACGCCTACCTGAACCACCTCCAGGTCTTCAGGAATGTGGGGCTTATCGGCATCGAACCCGTGGACTTTCAGGGACAGAAGATCGTTCCCCTGCAATTTCTGGCCCGGCTCCTGCCCGACCCCGCATCTCTGGGGCCGCGCACCGTGGGCAAAACCTGCATCGGCTGCCTTATGCGCGGACAAAAGGACGGCAAGGAGCGTGTGCGCTACATCTACAACATCTGCGATCACCAGGAATGCTACCGTGAGCTTGGCTCACAGGCCATCTCCTACACCACCGGCGTCCCAGCCATGGTCGGAGCCATGATGCTGGTCACAGGCGCATGGAACCGGCCCGGCGTGTGGAACATGGAGCAGATGGATCCCGATCCCTTCCTGGAGGCCCTCGGCAGATACGGGCTTCCCTGGAAGGTCGTCGATCTCGCCTGAAACAACGGAGCGCCCCGACAGGAGGCCCGCATGGATCTGGAAAAAACGGCGGCCCGGCTGGAAGAGCAGGCGTACTTTCAGGAGCGCCTGCTCTCTCAGCTCAACGATGCGCTCACCGGCCAGCAGAAGCAGCTCGATCTCCTGGAAAAACGCGTGGAACAGATGGAAAACAGTCTGCACGCTGCGCTCGAAGCCTTGCGCGACGCTCCGCAGAACACGCTCCCGCCCCACTACATGCCGGAACGATACTGAACCGCGCTTCCTGAGGAATCATGAACGACTGCCTCGCCAAGCTCCGCCCCGAAACCTGGCCTTCTCCCTGCTTCGTCACCGATCTTGCCCGGCTGAGAAAAAACGCCGCCATCCTCGACGGCGTACAGCGGCGCACGGGGGCCAGAATCATGCTGGCTCTCAAGTGCTTTGCCCAGTGGGCTGCCTTCCCCGGACTCTCGCGCGCCATGCGCGGCCCGCTCTGCGGCTGCTGCGCCAGCTCTCCCGATGAAGCGCACCTGGCCCGGGAAGAATTCCGCGGCGAAGTCCATGCCTTTGCGGCCGCATGGAGCGAGGAGGAGCTTGCGGAAACCCTGAAGTATGCCGATCACGTCGTCTTCAATTCCTTCGCTCAGTGGCGGCGCTTCCGCCCGCTGGTGGAAGCCGCCGAGACCCGCGAAGGACGGCGCATCGAATGCGGCCTGCGACTGAATCCCGAACATTCGGAAGGAACCGTCCCCCTCTACGACCCCTGCGCTCCGGGTTCGCGTCTGGGCATACGCCCCGCCGCCTTCCACGCGGAACTCGCGCACGACCCGCAGGCCCTGGACGGTATCAGCGGGCTGCACTTCCACACCCTGTGCGAACAGGACGCACAGCCTCTGGCCCGCACACTGAAGGCCGTGGAAAGGCATTTCGGCAGGTACTTCCGCGGCATGAAATGGATTAACTTCGGCGGCGGCCACCACATCACCCGTGCGGGCTACGACGTGGAACTGCTCTGCCGCTGCATCGAACACATCCGCGGCGGCTACGGCGTCCAGGTCTATCTGGAACCGGGCGAGGCCGTGGCCCTCAACGCCGGAGTGCTTGTGACCAGCGTGCTCGACGTGGTTCAGGCCGACATGCCCATTGCCATACTCGACACTTCCGCAGCCTGCCATATGCCTGACGTTCTGGAGATGCCCTACCGCCCGAACGTCGCCGGCGCGGGAATGCCCGGCGAAAAAGCCTTCACCTGCCGTCTTGCGGGAAAATCCTGCCTCGCCGGAGATGTCATCGGGGAATATTCCTTCGACCACGCGCTTCAGCCCGGAGAACGGCTGGTATTCCTGGACATGGCCATCTACAGCATGGTCAAGACCACGACCTTCAACGGTCTGCGCCTGCCGTCCATCGCACTCTGGGACTCGGAAACCGATGAGCGCCGCGTCACCCGCGTGTTCGGCTACGAGGATTTTCGCGGACGGCTTTCCTGACCGATCTCCCCTCATCAGAGAGGAGTCACCGCTTCCAGGCCATGTGGTTGCACGGTCCATGCCCCTTGCCCGGCGCGAAGCTGTGGCGCAGCCCGCAGTTCAGAAATTCCTGCGCACGGGTGACGGCTACGCGCAGCGGCATACCGAAGCCCAGCTGCGTGGCGATGGCGGCCGAAAGCGTACAGCCCGTACCATGCGTGTTTTCCGTCTCCACAAAGGGCTGACGCAGGGGCACGGGTTCACGGCCAGGCTCCAGAAGCCAGTCCGTGACGAAAACAGGCCGCCCCTCGCAGTGCCCGCCCTTGATGAGTACGGCGCGCGCCCCCATGTCCAGAAGCCGCTGTCCGGCTTCAAGGGCGTCGTCATCCGAACGGACGCTCACGCCCGTGAAGGTTTCAGCCTCGGGGCGGTTCGGGGTGAACAGGTCGGCGCGGGGCAGAAGGCGTTCCCTCAGGGTGGCCACACCCGTATCCTCCATAAGCCGGTGTCCGCTGGTGCTCACGCACACGGGATCCACCACCAGCGGGAAGGACTGTTCATCCAAGATATCGGCCAGTGCCGAAATGATTCCGCTGTTGAACAGCATACCCGTCTTGGCGGCGTGTACGGGGAAGCCTTCCAGCACGGTGCGGAGCTGAAGCGCCGCAAATTCCGGTTCCGGCGCGTGGACGCCGCTCACGCCGAGTCCGTTCTGCGCCGTGAGCGCGGTGATCACGCTCATGCCGAAGGCCCCCATCATGGTCATGGTCTTGAGATCGGCCTGGATACCGGCGCCGCCGCCGGAATCAGAACCGGCAATGGTGAGAATGTTGGGTGGCTGCTGCATGAAACGGCTCCTTTTTAAGGTATTTCTTTTCAGAAACGACAAAATTTCCGGCAGGTCAAGAGTTCTTCCGCAAAGCCGCGCCCCGAAGTGCTTGCTGAATCGTTCTTTTTGTGATACGAGGAACGAATCTATAGCTCTTGTCACAAGGAGACACCGGATGCACCGCTTCAAATTTATTCTCTCCCTTCTTTTGGCGCTGCTGCTCGTTCCCAGCATCTGCCTGGCGGAAGAACATTTCCATCTGCCCAGCGACCTGTCCATCCTCTGGGTAGTCCCGTTCGTCTGCATGCTGCTGTCCATCGCCATCTGCCCCCTGACGGTTCCGCACTTCTGGGAACATCACTTCGGCAAGGTGGCGGCCTTCTGGGGGCTGGCCTTCCTCATCCCCTGTGCGCTGGTCTTCGGCTTCGGCAACGCCTTCTTCCTGGCCGCCGACAGTATCCTGCTCGAGTATTTGCCCTTCATCCTGCTGCTCCTCGCCCTGTTCACCGTGGCGGGCGGCATCCGGCTCAAGGGCACACTGGTGGGAACGCCTCTGGTGAACACCGGCATCCTCGCCGTAGGCACGTTGCTCGCAAGCTGGATGGGAACCACCGGTGCGGCCATGCTGCTCATCCGTCCGCTCCTGCGCGCCAACGCTCACCGCAAATACCGCGTGCATCAGGTCATCTTCTTCATCTTCCTCGTGGCCAATATCGGCGGCTCTCTGACGCCTCTGGGCGATCCGCCGCTGTTCCTCGGCTTCCTCAAGGGTGTGGCTTTCTTCTGGACGACCAAGCACCTCTTCGTCAAGACGCTGCTGGCCGCCGTCATCCTGCTGGTGTTGTACTACGGTCTCGACACCGTACTGTTCAAAAAGGAAGGCAGCCCGGTGCCTGCTGATGCAGCCAGCTCTTCCGAAAAGCTCGGCTTCGAGGGTTGCATCAACTTCCTGTTCCTAGCCTGCATCGTGGCCAACACGCTCATCTCCGGTCAGTGGACCGGCCCGACCTTCCACATCTTCGGTGTTCCCATGGAACTCCAGAACGTGGTGCGCGACCTCATGTACATCGTCATCGCCGTCGCCTCCTGGATGACCACCAGCAAAGAATGCCGCGAGCGCAACAACTTCACCTGGGCCCCCATCGAAGAAGTGGCCAAGCTGTTCATCGGCATCTTCCTGAGCATGATTCCGGCCATCGCCATCCTGCGCGCCGGTTCCGACGGCGCCCTCGCCGCCGTGGTCAACCTGACTACTGACGCCCAGGGCCACCACGTCACCCCCATGTTTTTCTGGATGACGGGTATACTCTCCTCCTTCCTCGATAATGCGCCGACCTACCTCGTGTTCTTCAACACCGCGGGCGGCAACGCCGTTGAACTCATGGCCGAAGGCGAAGTGCTGGCAGCTATTTCCGCAGGCGCCGTGTTCATGGGCGCCAACACCTACATCGGCAACGCCCCCAACTTCATGGTCAAGGCCATCTCGGAAGAACAGGGTGTCAAGATGCCCAGCTTCTTCGGTTACATGGGCTGGTCCGTGGGCATTCTCTGCCCGCTCTTCCTGCTGATTACCTGGATCTTCTTCATGTAAGCACCGACACACCAAGAGAAAAGGCCGTATCCTGCGGGATGCGGCCTTTTCTGTCAAGAGCGCGGGCACGCTGCGAACCTCGGCTCCGTGCAGGCAGCTCCTTCCGTTCAGGCTGGCAGTCCCTTCGGAAAAAAGCCGGACTGCGATATGGCCTGCATTACCTTGTCTCTCTGCGCCAGATAGCGGGCCTGGAGATCCTGAATGAAGAATTCCTGCACGTCTCTGCGCTGGACATCCTGGGACCAGAGGAGAAAGATGTTGCGTACCGGGAAGATGACCTTTTCGGAGTTCAGTACCACCAGATCCCTGAGGACATCGTAGCTGGAAGCCTGCTGCGCCATCCTCAGGGGCAGCGCCGCCCAGCCTATGCCCAGCGCGGCCCAGTACGCGGCACAGAAGATGTCGTTCACCACCAGATACTGCGAGCTGATGTGGCTCTGCTGGCCTTCGTCCCCAAGAAGAATCTGCCGGTGCTGGGAAACGTCGTGAGCCGTGACCCGCTCCAGCTTCGCGAGTTCGGAATGCCGGGAGGCCACCGCGCAGTACTGGAGCTGACCGAGGCACATACGCTCGCAGTTTTCCTGAAGGTGCGGCGCCTCGGAAAAGACCACTCCGATATGGACGTTCCGTTGCCTGACCTGTTCCAGCACACTGGAGACCGATGCCAAGTTCATCTCGCCGGAAACGTAGGGATAGCGCTGCGTCAGCGCGGCAACGCTCTCGGAAATAGTCTGAAGCGGGATGCCGTAACTCACGGCAATGCTGAATTTGAACGCCTGTCCGTCAAACTGCGCCATGGCTCGCGACTGGAAGCGGCGGCTCTGGCGCAGCACTGCCTTGGCCTCCGGCAGCAGATCGCGCCCCGCTTCCGTGAGTGCAGGGGAACGGGTCGAGCGGTCGAAAAGCGTCACCCCCAGAGCGTCTTCCAGCATGGAAATATGGGTGCTCACAACGGACTGCGCCCGCCCCAGCGAACGGGCTGCAGCGGAAAAAGAACCTTCTTCGGCGGAGGTCACAAAGGAAACAAGCTGTTCGATGGTCCAGTCCATGAAGCGAAACCTCAATTCCATCAAAATTTTGATAGTTTTTAACTTTTCATAACAAAAAGTATAGGATATCTCCGGCAAGCTATCAAGACCTGCCTGCGGCGTCTTCTCTGCTGCGGCAGGGGGCTGAAGAGAGCCGGAAGCCCGGGCCTTTGCCCCGCTCCGCCGTTCTCCGTGGCATAAAGGATCCAGGAGCCTTTGTTTATGGTCAAACTTTCGTCTTTTCTCGCTCCAGTGCTGGCGCTGGCCCTTGCAGGCTGCAATCTTGCGCCTGACTACCAGCGTCCGGAAATGGAGCTTCCCCAGACCTGGGACGCCTCCCAGTCCCAGGCCATCCAGCGCGCCTGGTGGACGCGCTTCCATGACGAGACGCTCAGTGCTCTGGTCGAGGAAGCTCTGGCGCACAATAAAAATATCGCACAGGCCATGGCTGCCGTGCGTCAGGCTCAGGCCGGTCTCGGCATAGCCCGGGACGCGCTGCTCCCCGTGCCTTCCGCATCCGCCGACGGGCAGCGCACCATGGCGCGCGAAGCCACCTCGCCCACGGCTCTTCAGCGCGGCGGCAAGAACACCCACACCTTCAGCGGCGCACTTTCCGCAAGCTGGCTCCTCGACTTCTGGGGCAAATACTGGAACGCCGCAGAGTCGGCCCGTGCCTCTCTGACTGCCACCGAAGCCGCACGCGACAACGTCATCCTCACCGTCTCCGCGGGTGTCGTAGAGTCCTATTTCTGGCTGAGCGCCTATACCTGGCAGGAAGAGATCGCCCGCGACGTCCTGAAAAACCGCGAGGATTCGCTTCAGATTTATCAGAGCCGCTTCGACAACGGCCAGATCAGCGATCTCGACATGCTGAGCATCCGTGCCAACGTGGAGACCGCCCGCAACGCCCTCGCCTCGGCCCGCATCGCCAAAAATGCCGCCGAAACTTCCCTGGCCGTCCTGCTCGGCCGCTCTCCCGCCGAAATCATGACGCCGGACAAGCTCAAGGCGCCAGCCTCGCTCATGACCTCTCTGGACACGACGCCCGCCCTGCCCTCCGGCATTCCTTCCGAACTTCTGGAATATCGCCCGGACATCCGTCAGGCGGAGGCCAACCTTCAGGCGGCCAACTACGATATCGGCACGGCTCGGGCCTCCTTCTTTCCCTCCTTCTCGCTGACCGGTCTGCTTGGATCCGCCAGTCTGGAGCTGAATGAGCTTCTGCGCAGCACAAACCAGTACGCAGCACTCGGCGGAGCCGTGAGCCTGCCCTTGAATTTCTGGACCATCAAACGCACCGTGGACAACGCCGAAGCGGCAAAGGACGCCGCGGTTGCGACCTATGAACTCACGGTGCAGAACGCCTTCAAGGACATCCGTGACGCCCTGGTCTCCCAGACGGAATACGCCCATTCCGTGGAAGCTCTCACCCGTCAGGTGGATTACCTGAGCCGCGCCGTGGTTCATGCGCGCACCCGCTATGACAACGGTTTCGCCTCGTATCTGGAACTTCTCACGGCGGAAAGCAACCTCTTCTCCGCTCAGCAGGCCCTTGCCGCAGCACATGCCGGCCACCTCGTCAGTATCGCCGAAGTATGCCTCGCGCTCGGCGGCGGCTGGCAGGAATAGCCACGTCTTCCCTTTGCTTTCAAGGAGCATATTATCATGGTCAACATCCATACGCTTGCGCCCGTTCTGCTGGCGCTCCCCCTCATTCTCACCGGCTGCGATCAGATGGACAGCCTCCTGACCAAAAAAAGCGCTTCCTCCGCATCTCAGGCTCGCGTCATTCGGGTGACCGCCGTTGAAATGACTCCGCACACCGTGGAGATACAGCGCGAACTCACCGGCCGCACAGTGGCCAGCCGCTGGGCGGAAGTCCGTCCTGAAGTCAGCGGCATCCTGAAGGAGCGCTGCTTCGTGGAAGGAGACAGTGTGAAGGCCGGGGACGTGCTCTACCGCATCGAACCCGACACCTACAAGGCCGCTCTGGACAAGGCACGTGCCGACCTCGCCAGCGCGGAAGCCAATCTCAACGTCACCAGACTGCGCGAACGCCGCACTGCCAGTATGCTGAAGACAAAATCCGTGAGCCAGCAGGACTACGACGACGTGAAGGCCGCCATGCGTCAGGCACAGGCTTCCGTACAGGCCTGCAGTGCCGCACTGGATGCCGCAGAGATCAACTACCGCCGCACGGAAGTACGCGCTCCCATCAGCGGACGCATAGGCCTCAGCAACTACACCGTAGGCGCGCTGCTCACGGCAAGTCAGACTTCTCCTCTGGCCACCATCTATCAGACCGACCCTATGTATGTGGATGTCTCGCAGTCTTCCGATGACCTGTATTCCCTCAGGAAACAGCTCGGCAAAAACAACGCCCTGGGCAACAGCTCGCCGGACGCCATCAAGACCACGCTGACCATGAACGACGGCTCCGTCTATCCCACGCCCGGCCATCTGAACTTCACCGGCGTGGACGTTACCCAGAGTACCAACACCGTCACACTGCGCGCCGAATTTCCCAACGCCGGAGGCGAGCTACTGCCAGGACTCTTCGTCCGCACCAGCGTCATCATGGGCAAGGACACGCACGCCATCCTCGCTCCGCAGAAAGCCGTACTGCGCGACCTCAAGGGTGCCCCCTATGTCTACGTCCTCAAGGACGGCAAGGCCGAACGGCGCTTCATCACCATAAGCCATGCCGTCGGCAACGACTGGTATGTGACCGCCGGGCTGGACATGGGTGAAAAGATTGTCCTGAACGGCGTCCATAACGTGCGCGGCGGCATGCCCGTGCAAGAGGTCTCCGAAGAGGCCATGCAGCAGGCCGGAGGCGATCGTTAATGCTTTCCCGCTTTTTTATCCATCATCCCATCTTCGCATGGGTGCTGGCCATCATCACCATGCTTTCCGGCGTTCTGGCCATCTTCACCATGCCCATATCGCAGTACCCGGAAGTAGCCTCACCCTCCATCCGCATCTATACCCTGTACGCCGGCGCTTCACCCACCACGGTGGATCAGACCGTCACGCAGGTCATCGAACAGAACCTGACCGGCATCGACAACGTGATCTACATGCAGGGCCAATCCGACTCCTCCGGCACGTCTGAGATCACGCTCACCTTCGCCGTGGGTACCGACCCCGACGTGGCGCACATGCAGGTGCAGAACAAGGTTCAGCAGGTTCAGTCCCAGCTTCCCCTGGCCGTGCAGAACTACGGCGTCACGGTATCCAAGGGCAATGACAACATGTTCATGGCCATTACCCTGTTTTCACCAGACGACACTCAGGAAAACATCGACCTCGCCGACTACATCAGCACCAACATCAAGGACGAAATCAGCCGCACGATGGGCGTCGGCACCGTGCAAGTCTTTGGCGGCAAGTACGTTATGCGCATCTGGCTCGATGCGGACAAGCTGGCCAAATACAGCCTCACGCCCTCGGACGTGCGCAGCGCCATCTCCACGCAGAACGCGGAAGTCACCGCTGGACAGCTCGGCTCCAACCAGATCGGCGGGGTCAATGATCAGGCCCTCAACGTCATCATCAAGGCGCAGAGCCTACTACGCAACACAACGGACTTCGAAAACGTCCTGCTCAAGGTGACGGAAGACGGCGAAAGGGTTCATATCCGCGACGTGGCCCGCGTCGCCATGGGCACGGAACACGACGGTATCACGAGCTATTACAACGGGCATCCCGCCTCCGGAATCGGCATCACCCTCGCCCCGGGCGCCAACGGCCTAGAAACAGCGCGGCTGGTCAAGAACAAGATTGAGGAACTTTCTCACTACTTCCCCGACGGCATGGCCTATGACCTGGCCTTCGACACCACGCCTCCGGTTATCGCCTCCATCAAGGAAGTGGTCAAAACGCTGGTGGAAGCCATCATCCTCGTCTTCCTCGTCATGTGGCTGTTCCTTCAGAGCTTCCGTGCCACCGTCATTCCCACTATCGCGGTCCCCGTCGTTCTGCTCGGCACACTGGGCGTGCTTCTAGCCTTTGGGTACAGCATCAACACACTGACGCTGTTCGCCATGGTGCTGGCCATCGGTCTGCTCGTGGACGACGCCATCGTAGTCGTGGAAAACGTGGAGCGCATCATTGAGGAAGAACACCTCAAGCCTGTGGAAGCAACGGAAAAATCCATGGATCAGATCAGCTCCTCGCTGATCGGCATCGGTGTGGTGCTCTCCGCCGTGTTCCTGCCCATGGCCTTCATGGGCGGATCCACGGGTGTGATCTACCGGCAGTTCTCCGTGACCATCGTCTCGGCCATGACACTGTCCGTGCTAGTGGCTCTGATCCTCACGCCCTCGCTGTGCGCAAGTATGCTCAAGCCGCATACGCAGGGTGCGCAGAACGGCATCTTCGGCTGGTTCAACCGCATGTTCACCAGAAACCAGCGCCGCTACACTGGCGGCGTGGCCTCTCTGGCGCAGCGCGGCGGCAGACTGATGATCATCTACGCAATGCTCGTCGCCTGCCTCGGACTCGTCTACAAGCAGCTCCCTACCTCCTTCCTGCCTACGGAAGACCAGTGCGCCGTCATCACCATGCTCCAGATGCCGCCCAACGCCACTCTGGAGCAGACCACGGCACAGCTCAAGCAGGTAGCCGACTACGTCCTCACGGAAGAAAAGGACAGCGTGGACTCCTATATGTTCATGGCCGGTTACGGCATGGGCGGCGTGTCGGAAAATACCGGCATGGGCTTCATCAAGCTGAAGGACTATCCGATGCGCACAAAACCCGGTCAGGACGCCGCGTCCGTGGCCGCCCGCGTTCGCTCCAGGTTTGCCGGCATCCTCGACGGTCAGTTCATCGCCTCCATCCCGCCGGCCATCATCTCTCTGGGCATGACCAACGGCTTTACCATGGAGCTTCAGGACCGAGGCAGCGTGGGTCATGAAAAGCTGAGAGAAGCCGGCATGAAGCTCATGACCTCGGCCTTCGCCAACCCGCAGATCGCGTACATCTGGCCCACCGGCATGGACGATATCACCCAGTTCAACATCCATCTGGACACCGCCAAGGCCACCAGCATGGGACTGACGCTCGCCAACGTGAACTCCGACATATCCACCCTGCTCGGCGGCACCTACGTCAATGACTTCGTGCATAACGAGCGCGTGAAGAAGGTGTACGTGCAGGGGGACGCCGACGTACGCCGTACGCCCGAAAGCCTCAACCGCATCCAATTCCGCAATCAGCGCGGAGAAATGGTGCCCTTCAACGCGGTGTACTCCACGGACTGGGCCTTCGGTCCCGCCGTTCTCCAGCGCTACAACGCCATGGCCGCCCTCGAATATCAGGGCGAACCCATACCGGGCGTCGCATCCGGTGACGCCATGGCCATCATGGAAGAAGAAGTGCGCAAACTCGGCAGCGATTTCGGCATTGAATGGACCAGCCTTTCCTTCCAGGAAAAAATGGCCGGCTCTCAGACGACCGTGCTGTATTCCCTGTCCGTGCTGGTCGTCTTTCTCGCCCTTGCGGCCCTGTATGAAAGCTGGTCCATCCCCTTCGCCGTGCTGCTCGTCATCCCTCTCGGCATTCTGGGCGCCGTGCTCGGCACCTACTTCAGCAAGTCACTCACTAACGATGTGTACTTCCAGGTAGGTCTTCTGGCCGTGATGGGTCTCTCGTCGAAAAACGCCATTCTGATCGTTGAGTTCGCCCGAAACCTCAGAGAAGAAGGCCGCAGCCTCATCGACGCCACGGTGGAAGCCTGCCGTCTGCGTCTGCGTCCCATCCTCATGACCTCGCTGGCCTTCGGTCTGGGCGTACTGCCCATGATGTCGGCCTCCGGTGCGGGGGCGGCATCTCAGCACGCCGTGGGTACGGCCGTGTTCTGGGGTACGGTATGCGCCACCTGCCTCGGCATCTTCTTCATTCCTACCTTCTTCGTGGTGGTGAACAACGTCACCCACTGGTTCCGCAGCCGCCTGAAGCATACGCCAAGGTATCATTGATCCACCGCCGGAAGCACGGCTTCCGGCCCTGCATGGAAGAAGACGCCCTCACGGTTCGCCGTGAAGGGCGTCTTCACTTTTCCCTGCGCGGGGAAAGCCTCAGTCCAGCGCGTAGTCGTACTGTTCGAGCTTGTCCAGCACGGCGGACAGAATCATGGCCATGATGCCGGAGACCGTGGCCGCCGTCTTTGCGGGCACATCCGTGATGTCCTTGTCCAGAAGACGGCGGAAAAACACCGCCGGGCATTCCTGCGTTCTTGTCCGCACGAGCGGTTCTGAATAGGCGCGAAAAGCGCCGTCCACAAAAGCGTCCGCCTGCTCCTGGGTATAGCCGAGCTGCTTCAGCATGTCCTGTGTAGAGCGCAGGTAGGCCACCACGACCACGTTGGGAGCCTGCACCATAAGCCCGTAGAGCACGGCGGCATGGACAAAGGCGCGCCATTCCAGAAGCAGCCTGCGGATCTCCTCTTCTGAGGAACAGGGCAGGCCGGAGCGTGCGGCCATGAGGAGCACTCCGTCCCGTCCGGAGTTGAGAGAAAAAAGAATGGCTGCGGCTTCGACGGCCTGAGCCACGGAAAGTCTTCGTTTCATAATCAGCCTCGGCATTCCTTGTTTCGCGCTCCACCGCGGCTTACATTCCACGCGTGTGCCCGTTCTGCGGCGCACGGCTCAGCATGTGCGCTCCGTCCTGTGCGTGCAAAAGCCTGAAGACAAGCGCGGAAAGCATGGTCATTACCCCCACGGCAATAAAGGTGGCGTGCAGGGAATAAAGCTCTGTGCCCGAAAGGGAGAAAAAGCGCAGCAGCGCCGTGCTGATGGCCACCCCGAAGCTGAGGCAGAGGTTCTGGGCCACGGAAAGCAGGCTGTTGCCATCGCTGGCGAGTTCTCCGGGCAGATCCCCCAGTGTGATGGTATTCATGGAGGTGAACTGTCCGGACATGAGCATTCCTTGAACAAAAAGCTGTGCCACAAGCAAGAGTATCGACCAGCCGGGCTCCTGAAGGCTCATCAGCATGTACACGCCGCCGATGGAAATCGTAAAAAACATGAGCGTGTGCCGGTAGCCGAAACGATTAAGTACGCGGAGCACCAGCGTCTTGGCCATGATCGAACCCACGGCCGGAGCGAGGAGCAGCATTCCGGCCACGTCCGCAGGGTAGTTCAGCCCCACCTGAAGCATGAGCGGAACAAGGAAGGGAATGCTGCCGATGCCAAGACGCGCAACCATGTTTCCCGAAATGCCCACGGCAAAGGTGCGTATACGGAAGACCTTCAGAGAAATGAGCGGAGACGGCGAGCGCAGTCCGTGCCGCACATAGGCCGCCACACAAAGAAACCCGCCGGCCATCAGGGAGAGCGCCAGCGGAAGGGAAGCCGTTTTGCCGCCGGTATATTCCATGCCGATGGTCAGGAGCAAAACGCCCGCCCCTATGAGCAGAAATCCCGGAAGATCAAAGGAGCCGCGCTCCTGCCGGAAGTCCGGGAATTTTTTTACGGAGACCAGAAGCCCAAGAACGCAGAGCGGAATATTGACGAGGAAGATCCAGTGCCAGGAAGCGTAGGTGACGAGCCAGCCGCCGAGCAGCGGGCCTACCACAGGCCCTATGAGGCCCGGTATGGTCACAAAGTTGAACACCTGCACGAAGTCGTGGGGCGTGTAGGCGCGCAGGAGTGCCAGCCGCGAAACGGGAACCATCATGGCTCCGCCCACGCCCTGCACGATGCGCGCTGACACGAGCGCCGGCAGGGAGGGGGAAAGCGCGCAGAGCAGTGACCCCAGGCCGAAGAGAAACACCGCTCCCATGAAGACCTTTTTCGTACCGCAGCGATCCGCCAGCCAGCCGCTCACGGGTATGAGCAGGGCCACGGTGAGCGTATAGCTGATGACCGCCATCTGCATGGAAAAGGGCGAACGGTGCATGTCCGCGGCGATAGTGGGCAGCGCCGTATTGAGTACGGTGCTGTCCAGCATCTGCATGAACATGGCCGCCGCCGTGATCATGGGCAGTCCGGTCAGGACGACTTTTGCGGTAAGCGCCATAGCGTTCTCTCCCCGGCGTCAGAGCGGTTACCGGACGCAGCGGGAGTTTTTCTCCGTACAAAGACGGTCGGGAACAAAGTGATAAGGCAGGAAGGGAGACGCCGCCTGGCGGCTCCCCCTCTGCAATAAAAGAAGGCTAGCCTCTTCCTGCCCTTTGTTCAAGAGCGCAGGCAGCAGCCCGATCCGTCCAGTCCGCAGGCCTGCCCCGAAACCTGTGCCTCCGCCCCGGTATCGGACAGAGCCTTGCCGATAAGTGCAGCCACGGTATCGTAAGGCGCAAAGCCCCGGGCTACGGCGTGAAGCGCCGCGCCTTCCTTGACGAAGAGCGAGGGATAGACCACGAAATCCCCAAGTATGTCTTCGGCTTCGGCCATCTCGCGGGATGCCTTTTCCCTGACGGCAGAAGAGGCAAGAGCCTGCTCGAGCGCGGCAGCATCCACGCCCCAGCGCCGGGCAACGTCCACCTGAACGTTCAGGGCGAGCACGTCCAGGCCTTCACCGTAAAAGGCGTCCTGAAACGCCTCCATCTGCTCCAACGCATGTCCCGGCGCAAGAGTTTTGAGCGCGGCCATGAGCTGCGCTGAACGGGAAGAGTCCATGAGTACACTGCGTTCCGGGCAGAGGATGTCGAAAAAGCCTTGCCCGGCGGCGCGGCCTGTGGTGCCGGCCAGACGCTGGAAAAAGGCGTGAAGGCGGGGCGTACCCATGGCCGAGGTCTGTTCGGGCTCGTCCACAAGGTTCCCGCACAGGACGCGGACAGGAAGACCATACGCGGCGGTCAGCCTGCGCAGCACAGGCGCAAAGCCGTAGCACCACGGGCAGAAAACGTCGGTGATATAGATGAAGGATGCCATGCCTTCAGATACCGCAAAACACACGGATATCCAAGAAAAAAATCCCGCTCCCGCGGCTGTGCCGCAAAGCCGTCCTTTCCACACCCGGACAACGGGGGTTCCGTGAAGTCCGGCCTTATGTGGAGCGGCGGTCTGCCGCTGTTTCAGGGAGTCCATGCCGTGCGCCGGTCAGAAAAGCACTCCCTGAAGCGTGTTGAGCGCCCAGCCCGCAAGAGTGAACATCACCCACAGATAGCCGATGAAGACCGCCTGGAGCCGGTTCGTCATCACCTGTTTCAGCATGACGACTTCAGGAATGCTGGCAGCAACGGCGCTCATGCAGAAGGCCAGCGTGGTTCCCACGGGCATTCCCTTGCCCAGAAGCCCTTCCATGACGGGCACTATGCCCGTAACGCTGGAATACAGGGGAATCCCTGCGATCACCGCCGCCGGCACCGTCCACCACTGCCCGGTGCCCAGATGTTCCTCAAACCAGTTTGCGGGCACAAGGCCGTGTATGGCCGCGCCGATGCACACGCCGGCAATGATCCATTTCCACACGCGTCTGAAGATGGAAACCGTCTCTCCCCAGGCGAAACGGTGCCTCTGGTACACGGAAAGCCTGGAACGCCGCCGGGAAAGCGTCAACGGCAGGAGCGGCGTTTTCATGGCATCGCGCACAAGGGGCTGAAGCCACCTGTCCGCCCTTATCGCGTCCATGAAGCAGCCTCCGGCTATCCCCGCACCTATGCCGATGCCGGCATACACAACGGTGAACTTCCATCCCAGCAGGCCCCACAGGAGTACCACGGCAACTTCATTGATGATGGGCGACGTGATGAGAAAGGCCATGGTTATGCCGAGGGGAATGCCCGCCGAGGTAAAACCGAGAAAAAGCGGCACGCTGGAGCAGGAACAAAACGGCGACACTGCTCCGAACAACGCCGCAAGCACATAGCCCAGCCCCCGCTTCCTGCCCGCCAGAAAAGCGCGCACCCGCTCCGGATTCAGCCCAGCGCGCAGCCAGGCGATGACATAGATGAGTGCCACGAGCAGAAGCAGAATCTTCACCGTGTCATAGAGGAAAAACTGAAGCGCCGCAGCGAAGGGTGAATCTGCCGCGAGGCCAGACAGGTTGAACACCAGCCAGCCCGACACCGCTTCCGCCTGCATGTACACGCCAGCCCAGAGCAGCGCGAGAAGGACCATGCTTACCCCATAGCGCAAAAGCCAGCGGACTTCCGCCTTGTCCACGCCGTTCATCCCCTGCTCCCCAGTACCGTTTCCGGCTGTCTGCGCCGATTGGAAAGCCTCTTTCATGAAAGCCTCTTATTGATAATCGTTGAACTATTGAAATATTACTCCGAAAAAAAGCTGTTCTTCATGGAGCCTTAAAAAACTCCGGAGCTATGCCGCTCGCCTCACGGAGCTTCCGGCAGCATTCCGGCTTGCCGGAGCAGCACTCCGCCGTCAGGTAGGCGATGATTTCCAGCATCAGCGGGATGGACGCCCGATAGCGCTGGAAACGCCCTTCACGCTCCACCGTGACAAGACCGCTCTGGACAAGCCCCTTGAGGTGAAAGGAAAGATTCGTGGCAGGCAGTTTGAGCAGCCTCGCGATATCTCCGGCAACCAATCCGTCCGGCGCATACCGGACGAGCAGCCGGAAGGCATCGAGACGCACTTCCGATGCCAGAGCTTCAAAAATTTTGCCTGCTTCCCTGCTTTCCATGTTTCAACTCTCTCCCGGCCCGCCTTCGTGACTGCCCCTGCAGCCGACAGGCAGGAATCGTGCGGATTAACTCTCCCTGAAGAAAGCGTCTCCGGAAAAGGATGTCATCGGCTCCGCCGTTTTGTTCTTCACTCGTTTCCCTCTGCAGGGGAAACGTTCACACCTCAAGGAAATGTTGAGCAATAATGTAGCAAAGCCCTTCAGGGCGGGGTGGGGTTCTATCGGCCTAAAGGCCGAGGTCTCAAACCATA
>NZ_CANRLT010000009.1 GCF_947631555.1 uncultured Mailhella sp.
TCTGGCGTTGTTTCAGCGATTTCGCGTTAACGGCAAGATCGAAGAACTTTTATCATTATTAAAGTGATACTCTCAAACAAATACCCACGTGGACACCCACAAAAATTGTTGGTAGATTTGCAGATACCAATACCATGGCACCATTTTGGCACGGCGAAATACCAACAGACTACAAATCTTCTTTGAATTCAAATGGATGGAGGTGGATTTTTTTTGGTTTTTTGTTGCTCGTTCAGCACTCGGAGCGTCTCGGCCACCACGAAACAGCCCATAAGCCCATGCTCCTGCGCGGACAGGTGACGCGCTATGCCCGCATCACAGGCCGCGTGAAATATGATACAGTTGCGGGATTAACCGAAGCTTTGACACCGGTGCAGACAACGCATTTTGCCGCTGTTACTCTGCCGGATGACATTAATCCGTGCATCACGGCGATCTGTACCGCACCGCCGGAACCCTGGACGGCTGGAAGGAGATAGCCGCACTCTCCATCGGCCATTCCCGTTTGAGCTTCGCCCTGTGCGCGGCCTTCGCCGGGCCTCTGCTGCGTCTGGCCGGTCTGGAAGGCGGAGGTTTCAGCTTCGAGGGAGCTTCGTCATCGGGCAAGACAACGGCCCTTCAGATTGCCGCGTCCGTCTGGGGCGGCCCGGAACGCATCCGAAGCTGGCGCGCCACGGACAACGGCCTTGAGAACATCGCTATCCTGCACAACGACAATGTGCTGGTTCTGGATGAAGTCGGACAGGTCAACGGGCGCATCCTGGCCGAATGCGCCTACATGCTGGCCAACGGTCAGGGCAAGGGACGCTCCAGCCGCGAAGGCAATCTTCGCAAATCCCAATCCTGGTGCTTGCTCTTTCTTTCCAGATGTAGCGTTTCCGGGCACTTGGCGTCGAAACAAAGACAGCCGCGTCCGGCCTTCTTGTTCCGGACGCGGCTATGGTGCAGTCATTCTCCTCTTATACCCTGGTATTACGCCATGACGTTACGATGGTACCATCATCCTTTCTGGTAATATCCAGCATTTTTTCCGCCAACAGGGGATTGGTAAAGGTAAAGTCGGAGCGTTTGTGGCTGCCTCTGGTTTCCTTGCGTTCCAGTGCCGAACGCATGATACATTCCGCGCAGTCGAAAAGGTCGAGAACCTCTGCCGCTCGCATGAGCGTATGCGAACAGGAGGTCTTCAGGTTGTTCTTCGTCTCTTCGCGCAGCTGAGCAAGATAGGTCAGCCCCGTATTGAGAAGGCTCTCGGAGCGCACCTTGTAGGGGCCTACGTTGGCGTAGTCACTCATGATCTGCGTAAGGGCGATGTTGGCCTCCTGCCAGGAAGCGCCTTCCGTGCGTTCCATAAAGGAAGAAAGCAGCTCCATCTTGGCCCTGATGACAGGATGGTCTGCAAGGTTTCCGGCTGCCTCGGGCACAAGGGCCGCAGAGGCTGCTGCGGCGCGTCCTGCGCGCCAGCCCATCCATGCTGCGAGACCGAGTCCGCATCCTGCGTTGCCTACCATATCGCCAGCAGCATAAAGTCCGGGCACGGAGGTCAGACCATCCTTGTCCACGTCAAGGCCGCGGCCGTGCAGGATGGGTTCGAAACGGGTAAACTCCACGGCGTGCTTCGCTGGATCGATACCCTTGTCGTCCATGTAGGCGATGAGTGCGGAAAGTCCCTCATCGAACATGGCCTTGCGCATATAGGCCAGCGTTTCCGGAGTATTTTCCGAGCAGTCGAGATAGGCTGGTCCGCGGCCGTTCTGCATGACATCGATGAACGCAGAGTTCCAGATGTCGGAAGTCACGTCGCCGTATTCAGGATCGGGTTTGGTGACAAAAGGTCCGAGCGGACGGCCGTCGGGATAGCGGTAAACGCCGATCCATGTGGCCTTGCCTGCACGCTGTATATATTTGGTGCCCGCATGGGTGTAGGGTATCTCCATGTTCACCATGCTCGCGCCGATACGCCAGCCCAGGGCCTGTCCTCCGGCATTGTTGGGACAGTGAGCCGTATTGAACAGATAGTTGGGAGTGGAACCGTTAACATACAGGCGATGGGTCAGCCCTGTGGACAGGATGACACAGGGAGTCTTGACGAGAACAAAGGAAGGTTCCGTCTTTGTGGCATCAATGGCAAGGACGCCGCAGACACGGCCGTTTTCCTTGGCGAGTTCTACCACAGGATGGTGATTGAGGACGGTGACACCGTGTTTTTTCATCTGTTCGGCGAGGACGGCTTTCTGTTTGCGACCGTCGAATTTCAGGAACGCACGGGGCTTGCCGGGAAGGGCGTGCCCTTCGAAGTTCCAATGTCCCAGAGGGCGCATGTTGATGCCCCATTCCTCCCATTTTTTTACGATGTCGAAACTTTCCAGAAGATGCAGGCGCATGAGATCCACATCCTTGGCCTGCCCGACAAGACTGTTCATGAGCGCATTGAGTACCGGTTCGACATCGCTGCCGTGTACTTCAGGGCAGTAGCAGGAGAAGTGATCGTTGCCCGTGGCTCCCGAGCCGGAACGCCTTACGTGGCATTTCTCCAGCACGAGTACACGTTTTGCACCGGCTTCGCTGGCGGCAATGGCTGCCATGGGACCGCCTATACCGCCGCCTACAATAACGACGTCAGCTTCGAGAGTCCTGGAAATAGAGAGCATTACTTTGCCTCCCGTGGCTTGAGTGTGTCGGCGTCAACGTGCAGGAGCATATACGCCAGAGGTATACGAAGGGTGACGGCTCCCTTTGGACAGTCGATCACGCAGGAATCGCAGTGCCAGCACTCATCGGGAAATTTGACCCGTGGTACAGTATCCACAGAGCGGTCGAACACAAAGATATTGGAGTTGCAGATGTCCACGCAGGTTCCGCAGCCCACGCATTTGTTGCGGTCAATGATAGGGGGCATGATTTTCTCCTGTGCCTGTGAAAAGAAAAAAGGCGGCCCTGCACAGAGCAGGGCCTCTGGCCGTCAGTTCCAGCGTTGACGCCATTGCTTACAGACCCGGCCGTCTTCCTGCCAGACGTTCAGGAACTTGTCCGCCAGCAGGGGATTGGTGAACGTGTAGTCGGAACGCATGTGCATTCCACGGGTTTCCTTGCGTTCCAGCGCCGCGTGCATGATGATTTCACCGTTGTCCATGAGGTCGAGTGTTTCAATGGCGCGCATGAGGCTGTGAGCATCGGGAACAGCGATTTCAGAGAGGGCGTTTTTGCGCAGGTCGGCCATATATTTCAGACCGGCGGTGAGCAGTGTGGCCGAACGCAGGCGGTGCGGCCCGGCAGCGGCATAGGAATCCATGATTTGCTGAAGCGCAAGGTTGGCTTCCTTCCAGGCTGCACCATGGTCGCGTTCAAACAAACTGCTGTATAAGGCTGCGCGTTCCTCAACCCAGGGTGAATGCTCCACGTCCTTGAATCCGCAGGACGAGGCTGCTGTGCCCGCATGTCCGCCGGCTATCCAGCCATAGACGGCGGCTCCGGCGATGTCGGCCCGGAAGTTGCCCACCATATCGCCCGCGGCGTACAGCCCGGGGACGGAAGTCTGCCCGTCGATGTCGATTTCAAGACCGCGTCCGATGAGGTGCGGTTCGTACTGCATAAACTCCACAGCGTGCCTGGAAACGTCCAGACCAGTGCGCTCCATGTAGTCAACCAGTGCGGTCAACCCTTCACTGATCATGCCTTCCTTCATGAAGGCGAGATCTTCGGGACCGGTTTTCGTGCAGTCGATATAGGCCGGGCCGCTGCCGTTGAGCAGCACATCTGTGTAGGCGGAATTCCAGACATCGCAGGTGATGTCGCCCACATAACGGGTGGCCTTGTCCACAAAGGGGCCGAGCAGCTTGCCGTCAGGATACTTGTAGACGCCGATCCATGTGGACTTTCCGGCGCGGGCGAAGAACTTCGGTCCGGCGTGGCGGTTGGGCAGTTCCATGTTCACCATCTTTGCACCGATGCGCCATGCCTGAGCCTGCGCCGCTCCCGCACAGGAGGGACAGAACGCGGTGTTGAAAGGCCAGCCCGGAGAGCCGGCGGCAGGATACAGCCGGTTGGCCGTTCCCGTGGAAAGGATGACCTTTTTCGCCCGGATGAGCGTGAAGGAGGGGACGTCTCCCGTAACGTCCAGCGTGAGTGCCCCCGCGATTTCCCCGTCCGCCTTGACAAGGTCGATGACCGGGTGATGATTGAGTATCTTCACTCCTTCTTTCTTCGCCTGGCGGGTGAGTACCTGCTTCTGGTTGTGGCCGTCGTATTTCAGGAAGATGCGGGGCCGCCCAGGGAAAGCGTGCCCCATGAATTCATAGTCGTCTCCGAAGGGCTTCATATTGATGCCCCATTCGTGCCAGCGATCCACCATATGGATGGATTCCAGCAGAAAACGGCGGGACAGTTTCGCATCGTGCCAGGGGCCAAGCAGACTGTTCAGCAATTCCTTGAGGATGACGTCCACGTTTTCGCCGTGGGCCTTGGGATAATAGCAGGTGAAATGGTCATTCCCTGTGGCTCCGGAACCGGAACGGCGGGTATCGGCTTTTTCGGCAACGAGCGTGGAGGCGCCCGCACGGGCTGAAGCGATGGCTGCGCAGAGGCCGCCGATGCCGCCTCCCACGATCAGGACGTCTGTGGAAATGGGATCGTTGAATTTCAGCATGGCAGTCTCCTATTCGTGCAGGGTGTCTGCATCGACATGCAGCACCATATAGTTGAGGGGAAGGCGCAGTTCCACGGCTTTGACCGGACAGTCAAGGACACAGGCATTGCAGTGCCAGCATTCTTCGGGATAGGCGACCTGAGGAACCTGGCCTTTTTCCTGTTTGAAGAGATTCATGGGGCATATGGTTGCACACATGCCGCAATGGGTACAGCGATCAGCATGGATGAATGGGGGCATAGACTTCTCCTTGTGCGTTTTGCCTACATGAGGCTGGGAATAAAAAGCGAGATGGGCGGGAAGGCGATGATAAGCCCGAGGCAGAAGAACAGTGCGAGAACAAAAGGCGTGGCTGCACGAAAAACCAGGCCAAGAGGCACGTCTGCGATACCCTTCATGACGAACAGGTTGATGCCGAAGGGCGGCGTTATGGAAGCCATGTTGTTCAGGATGGCGAAAATGACGCCGAACCATACCAGATCCCAATGGAAACTTTTGGCGATGGGCAGGAAGATGGGGACGGTGATAAGGATGAGCGGGATGGCCGGAAGGAAGCAGCCCAGAATACACATGACGAGAATGATGACAAGCATGATAATCATGGGAGCCACCCCCAGCGAAGCGATGGAGCCGGCAAGCATGGTAGGCATACGGGACATGGTCATGAAATAGCCCAGAATGGTCGCGCCGCCGAGCAACGTGAAGCACATGGCCGTGAACCGGCTGGATTCTTCCATGGACTTGCGGAACGTGCTCCACTTCAGACGCCCCATGAGCACGCCAAGAATGAGCGTACCGGCGGCGCCGATGGCGCCTCCTTCCGTGGCAGTGAACAGTCCGCCGTAGATGCCGCCGATGACCAGAATGAACAGAAGCACGATGGGCAATCCTCCCTTAAGGGTGGAGAGCCTTTCGGCGATGGGAGCCTTTTCCCGTCTGGGCGCGAGGTCAGGATTTTTCAGTACCATGAACCAGATGATGGTCATGAAGCAGAGCATGCACAGAACTCCGGGGAAGATACCGGCCATGAACAGGTCGCCGATGGACTGCTCCGCAAGTACCCCATAAAGAATAAACGTGGTGGACGGCGGAATCAGAGAACCGATGGTGCCGGAGCAGGACAGAGTGCCGAGTGCGAGTTTGTCGTCGTAGCGGGCTTTGCGCATTTCCGGCAGGGCTATGGCGGACATGGCGATGGTACCTGAAAGCGTATCGCCTACCACGGCCCCGAACAACGTGCAGGCCGCGACCGTTCCTATGGCGAGTCCTCCGCGCATGTGGCCTATCCATGCGGTTCCCAGCCGGTAGAGATCTTCGCCGAATCTGCTGTAGTAGCAGGCGTATCCCATGAGCATGAAGGACATGAGCGGCGCCCAGGTATAGTTGGAAACCGTGTTGAACCACGAGTTGCCGAACATATTGATGCCCGCAGCCTGCCCGCGGAGTACACAAACGAAAAGCAGACCTGTGGCCATGAGTGCAAAGCCTATGGGCATCCCCAGGAAGAAAAGGGTGAACAGAAAGACAATGCCGGCAATGCCGACATACAAACTGTTCAGCCCTACAATGCGATGCGTTCCGAGCCACCATGCAAGACACAGAGGAACAACGGCGAGTCCGAGCCCGAACGCGATTTTCCTCCAGTCTGCCTGACGCAGCAGGGCGAGCAGGGACACGAGAGTATCCCGTGCCAGTGCGAGAAACAGGAGCGCTACGCCCGCTACGCCAAGATAGATGAAGGGACGCAGGGGAAGACTGAGAATCGGCGTCGCCTTCTGATTACTCATGCCATAGCGGGTCATGGCATAGATGCACATACCGATGGTGAACATCGACCACACGGTGGTGGCAAATTCGAAGGCTGCCCGCGTATCGGTGCGGAGCTTGCCGGTAAGGATGTCCATGCTGATATGGGTTTTCGTGTACTGGGCATAGCCCGTGTACGAAAAGACGATCATGGCCATCATGAGTCCGGTAAGCTCCACGGTGCCGTCCAGCGGGTGGCCGAAGAAGTAGCGGAGAAACACATCGACAAAGGTGACGAGAACCATGAGAAACAGAAAGAAGATGCCGAGATTGCCGCACCAGCGCAGAGGCTTTTCAATAAACGCGCTTGCAGAGCAAATGCGCTGCAACGTCGGGTAATCGCGGGGTTCCGTGGTCAGGGACATGAAAGGCTCCCGGTAAATGGAAGGGCTGGAGGAGGAGAAAACGGACAGGGGCTTTCCGGCCCGTGGAAACGAACCGGAAAGCCGGCCGAAGAGAGAGACTATTTCAGAGTCTCAAGCCAGGTTTTTTGAATGAGCGAATCCTTCCACGGGATGCCGAGTTTGTGTTCCAGCTCGTAGAAGGTTTTCTTCATGTCCGCACCGGGAAGCCCTTTCTGCGTCAGGGAGTCGAACCATGCATCGACCGGAGGCTGCATGAGTTCGCGGGCCTTGGCATAGTCGGCATCGGAGAGCAGGATAAATTCCTTGCCTCCCATGTCCGCTCTCCATTTCTTGATGGCGTCGGTATCCGCCGCCTCCCAATACTTCATGAAAGCCCTGTCAGCAAAATCGCCGGACACTTCATCCAGAATTTTGCGCAGATCCTCGGGCAGACCGTTGTATACGTCCTCATTGATAACGACGTAGAACAGGGTATTCTGTACGGAAAGATCCGTGAGGTATTTCAGGCAGTCACCGTAGCGACGGGAAACCAAAAGTTCGGGTGCAAGCGTTGTGCCTTCGATAACCCCCTGCTCCATGGCTGAATAGAGATCGGAGAGGGAGAGAGAGACCACGGTAACGCCGAGCCTTTTCAGGCGTTCGGCGATCATGGCACTGTTGGCGTTGATTTTCAGTCCCTTGAGGTCTTCGAGGGTGCGTATGGGCTTATTGGTCGTGCCGATGGTCAAGGAACCGCTGGCATGGGTGAAGAGCAGCTTTACGCCTTCAAGCTCCCTGAGGACCTGAGGATAGACCGCATACATACCTTTGACCAGTGCCGTGCCATCCGCGAGATAGAGTTCAGGCGAAGAAATGGAAAGAATGCCCTCGTGAAAGGGGAATTGGCCGAAGTTGGCTTCGTAGGCGCATTCGGTGATGTCCGCTATGCCGGACTTCACCGATTCAAAGGCTTCGGCACGCGGGCTGAGGGCTTCAGCGAAATAAGGCTCTATCTTCAGGCGGCCTCCGCTGCGTTTCTCCACTTCCTCCACCCATGCCTTAAGCGGCCCCTGCCAACGGGTATGGATGGGAGGGATGGGAAGATTGAGGCTCAGCACATACTCTGGATCCGCATGAGCGGCTGCGGGCAGCATAAAGCCCAGACAAAGCAGTACAGAGAGCAGAAATTTACCAGCCTTGTTCATCATGACCTCCGGGAACGTTTGGGAATACCTGCCGGGAGCAGGTTTCCTGAATGTGATAAAAAATGAATAGGCACACGATTTGTTAATAAAATAGCAAGAATCATGCCAGAAAAATTTTTCAAATAATTTTACATAAATATTTGTTTTTTGAAAAAAGATGGTTGCTGGATTTTCATGATGTTATTATAAAAACGCAAAGCAATTTAAGCATAAAAATCAGACTCTGCGGGAAGGACGCCATTGGGAGGGACGCCATCCTTCAGTCTGACGGCTCCAACACGGCAGGGGAGGAAACAAGGCATGCAGGATGAAAATTTTTCTTTTGAAATGACGGCCAAATCGTGCCTGGTCATGTATCGGATGGGAGGTCTCAGACATGCCCTTCTGTATCTGCACGACCTTCTGGAAAGCAAAAGGCGCGTGGTGCGTATCAATACGCTTTATTGTGACAAGACGGCTTCGTATATCATCAATATGGCGGACACAAGCACGGTGAGTGTTTCCAACAAATTCGCCGGGGCGGCGCAGATGCGGCCCTTGATCATGAGCGAAAAGACGATGGAACCGATTATTGTCGACGACCTCGCCCCCTACCAGTGCAATGTGGAACAACTCGATCCACTCTGGCGGGATATGCCCTATCTGCAACATGCCTCACTGCTGAGACTTCCTCTTTTCGTCAATAAGGACAACGTGTTTCTTATCAATTTCTGGTCGGATGACGTAGGGGAATTCAGACACGCCGACATAGAGGATTTTTCCCGTCTGCTGGAACCTCTGGCCGAGGAACTGCGCATCAATCTTTCCGACATGAAGCTGCACGGGGCAAAACCGCACCACCAGCAGACGGTTACGGGCATGGATAAGCTGCGTCTCCGTCCCGGTCTGATGGCAGTGCGCCGCATAGTTGAAAGCGTGGCTCGAACCGATACCACCGTACTCCTGCTTGGCGAAACGGGCACGGGCAAGGAAGCGGTAGCCGATGCCATTCAGCAGAATTCGGCCCGCAGGAACGAGCCGTTCATCAAGATAAACTGCGGGGCCATACCGGAAAATCTGATAGACAGCGAGTTGTTCGGATATGCAAAGGGTGCGTTTACCGGGGCCTCCGGCACAAAGGCCGGCTATTTTGAAATGGCTGACGGCGGAACGTTGTTTCTGGATGAAATAGGCGAGATGTCGCCCGCTTCACAGGTACGGCTGCTGCGTGTGCTGGATACGGGCATGATCTGCCGTGTTGGTTCGACACGCTTTTTTCCCGTGAACGTGCGCATCATCGCCGCCACGCATGACGATCTTCAGCAAAAAGTGGCGGAAGGCAGGTTCAGACGCGACCTGTGGTATCGTCTTTCCGTCCTTCCCATCCATATTCCTCCGCTCAGAAAGAGCCTGGACGATATACCCGTCCTGGTTCAGTACTTTGTTCGTGCCGGAGCGCACAGGCTCGGACTGTCCTTGCTGCCTTCCATACCCGAACAGGAGATGCGCCTGCTGCTTCAGTACGATTGGCCGGGCAACGTGCGCGAGCTGGAACATACTGTGGAAAGAGCGCTGGTGAAGTACGGTCTGGAAGCAGGAAACAGAGGGCTGCATTTTGAACTCATGCCCTTACCGGAAAAAGCAAAAACTCCTGACGCGGGTTTGCGCAGAGAGCAAGGATGGCCTACACTGCGCGAAATGGAAGACCGCTATATCCGCGAAGTTCTGGAACACTGCGGGGGAAAGCTGACGGGCACAAACTCCGCCACCAGTGTGCTGAATATCCACTATAGTACGCTGCGCACCCGTATGCGGCGTCTGGGACTCCTCCAGAGTTAGGGCACAGTTCTCTCCTGTATACAGGTACTTTGCAGAGACGGAGAAGGACCTCAACAAGTACGCCTGAGGTCATGAAGTCAACGGAATGGGGGGGGGAGGAGATAGGAAGGCAGGCTGAACCAGATGGCCTTCACTGCGGAAACAGACGCAAGGCCGAGAGACCACCAAAGGGAGCAGACGGGTATAGCTAAAGCTGTGCGGAAAAAGTACCGTGCAGAGCGAGGGAGTGCACTGCATGAAAGGCTTGAGTGTTTGATAAAAAAGTCATATTTGGCGAGCCGACCACTCTCTTCTGTTTTCCAAGGACTGTAAGAAGTTCGGACACAGACGACGCCCGCCGCATTTCGCGGCGGGCGGTTTTCGTGAGGAGGAGTTACTGGATGGTTTCAGGATCGACAAAGATCCAGTTCTTGTCGGCTGTGACGGGCATCTTCAGCTTACTCTGCTGTTCTGCGGACTTCTTGGCGTGCTCGATGGTCCACAGCGCCTTCTTGTCCTTGGTGGGCTCGCCGGGCTTACGGTTGATCCACAGCTTGATGCCGCCGCGCTCCACATCCACGCTCTCCAGCATGTAGGTATCGGAACCGGTGGAGTCGCCGCCGGCCATGATGGGACGCTGCCACTGGTTGATGTAGCCGATGGTGGATCCCTGCTTGCCCTCAAACCAGGTCATGGGGTTGGTGAGGAAGGGCGTGGTTACGAGTTCCATGTTCTTCCTGGGGTCGTACTTGCCGGCGCTGATCTGCATACGGGCGTTGGTGAGTTCGCCGGTCTTGGGATTCTTGAGCAGCACGTTCACGCCGATGACCTTTTCGGGATCGACGTTGTAGCCGTACTTGGGATCACAGGCGATCATGCGGATAATCTCCTCATGCGCAGCGGTCATGATGTACACATCGATGCCGTTTTCCCGCAGCTTGGCATAGAGTTCCTGCATGCCTGTGAACATCTTCGGGATGGGGAGCTTCACCGTAACGACCTTGTCGCCGTCCCACACCTGGCGTTCGATGGGTTCCTTGAGCGCCAGCAGTTCGTCGAGGTTCTTCTTAAGCTCGGTCAGCGTGAATCCGGCAAAAATCTGCGAAGCCCAGGGATAGCTGATGAGGTCATGCATCTCACACAGGCGCCAGTAGTAACTGGTCATGTTTTCCTTGCCGCCCTTGAAGTCGGGGCTGTCCTTGAAGGGGATGAGCTTCAGGGACGGATCCATGGTATCACGGGTGAGCAGGCCCTTCTGATCCATATACGCCAGCAGTGGATCCAGAAGGTCATAACGATAGGTAGTCTGGTCCATGTCAAACGTAGCGTACTGGCCCTGATTGGCGTTGGCCTTGATCATGGCCTCGATCTGGGCGCGGGCTTCCTTGGGCCAATGCTTGAGTTCGGTGGCCGCGCCGGCGCTGCCTGCCATGAGTGCGCAGCAGAACGCGGAAGCGAGCAGAGACGTAAGGAGTTTCTTGATCGTCATGGAGACCTCCAGAGTTTAGGGTGAATATTCTGGGCCTTTACCGGATGTACCTGTTGATGGCGGCCAGGCCGTCCGAGTTGGCGCGGAAGAACAGCCGAACGTCCCCGCCATCGTCGAGGTCGAAACGTGATTCTTCCAGCAGACCGTTGGATTCCGCCGTCATGAGAGCGGTGAGCACGTCCTTCCTGTTGAGAGCCTTGAAGCCGCCGTAAACGGGACGAAGAGCTTCGATGACTTCGTCCGGGCAGGCCTCCCGTCCATCGGTGAAGAGTTTGAGTATGGCGAAGTTCAAAGGCATCATGGCTCAGTTCCCCTTTTTCCTGGCGAAGTACGCCAGTGGATTCGTGGCAATGGTGAAAATGCCGATGATCATGAGCAGGGCAGCGATCCAGGCGATGAACGGCATATCCCAGCCGTCGATGCCGAAGACCAGCCCAATCCAGATCCAGCAGAAGAACGGCCCCCAGAAGGAGAACATTCCGTTGCAGGCCATGCCGAGAGCCGCGCCGCACATGGCGTTGCCCTTGTACCAGAGCATGAAGCCCCAGTAACAGGCAAAGCCGCCGATGATGAAGAATTTGATGGATTCGAAGTCGCACAGCGCCTGGCTGATGATCTGGAAGCCATCAGCTCCGCCGATGAGCGCGAGGATGGGAACCATGATGACAAGGTTGGAAAAGCCGTTGGTCACTTCGCGGATGGCAATGCTGACTTCAGGGTCAATCATGGAAGAGGCGTAGCCGCCCACACAGCCTTCGATGCCCCAGCCAAGCGCCGCGGCAAAGCCGAAGAACAGGCCCGTCAGCATATGGGGATGGGCTTCCGTGCCGTTCATACTGGTCATACCGATGAGCGCGCTGGCGCCAAGGCAGATAAGGATGCCCAGCGCCATGCGGGGAGTGAGCGGCTGCTTGAAGAGTATTCTGGCGAGAATGGCACCTATGGCCGGGCACAGGGCACTGATGGGCACAACGATGGAACCGGCCTGCTGGAGACCTACGACGTAGGAAGTGGAGGCGAAGGGGCCGCCGATGAGTGCAGCGCAGGCGAGGATGGCGCCGGGCTTCGTTTTGAAGCTGCGTCCGAAATCTCCGAGTTTGCCTTTCCATGCGGCAATAAGCAGGGCCCACAGAGCGCTGAAGGTATCGGTCAGGGCCGCGCCGAGAGCGCTCAGCATGAAGGCCACGGCAAAGGGCGTGAGGCCGGAGTCTTCCCCGTACCAGCCAACCCAGATGCCTACGGACATGGCCAGGGTCATGAACGCCGTGTAGTTGCCGTAAGTGACGCCCGACATGACGGCGGTGATGATGCCTCTGCGCCGGAAATTGTCTGCAAGCCGTTGTTTGGCTGCCGCCGGGGATTGATGAACTGCTCCGGTTGTCTGCGCCATGCTGCCTCCTTATAAGGGTTACGGGTCCGGGGGATACACGGAAGATGTTTCAATCCACAGTCGCCCCATCCGCAGACTGACTCCGCAACCGACGGATAGGGGGCGTACGGATTGCCCCTCCCTGAAGGGAGGGGTTACGGAAAAAGATTTCATCGGCTTCGCCGGCTTGTCAACAGCTCCTTTCCCCCTGATGGGAAGGTCTCAAACCACAAAGGAATTTTTGATGAACTTCCAGGTGCATATCCGGCAGAGAAGGGGCGAACGCTTCGCCCCGCTTTGCCCTTTCAGGCCTTCCATAAGGAGAAGCCTCGAGTCTTCCTGCTGGCTGTCTTGCAGAAAGCCTGCAGGACACCTTGCCGGAATAGTGACAAGAATAACCTTACCCCTGGGGGGAAGGTCAACCCTGATTTACCGCAAAAACGCGCTCTTCGGCTCCAAACCGTGCCTTTTGAAATTTTTGCCTGTTATTAGGGCAAGTTCATCCCGTGCCTTGGGAAAAAAAATTTGATTCTGATACGGCGGGCGGCGGCCTGGAAGCCAAAAATTTTTCTTCAACTATCTTGAATGACTAAACAAACAGTTTATAGAAAAGACTTGCAACGGCGTGAGTTTGCTTGCTTTAAGTGCGGATGCGGCCTTTTGCGTTCCGTTGCTTTTTTTCGTATAAATATTCTTGACATTCCCCTATGGGGAAGGACTAACATTTCGGTATTGTCACGAAAAGGTTTTCGCCGCATCCTCGGATCTGCGAAACCGTGAATCCTGAACCCGACGGAGAAAGTATGAACTATCACGACGAGGCTATGGGCCTGATCGAAACCCTCGGAATGGTGCCCGCCATCTACGGCGCGGACGCCATGCTGAAAGCCGCCGATGTCCAGCTTTTCTCCTATGAGAACGTGGGTTCCACGCTGGTGACGATCATGGTCAAGGGTGATGTGGCCGCGGTGCGCGCTTCCGTGGATGCGGGCAGGGTTGCGGCGTCCTCCATTGGCAAGCTGACGGCGCACAACGTCATGCCGCGCCCCGTGCGCGGGGTGGGCGAGATCGCCATGGTTCACAGCGTACTCAACGAACCCTCAGAGCCGCCGCTGCGCGCCCTGGCCCTTATCGAAACGTTCGGCATCGTCTACATGCTCGAAGCCGCCGATGCCATGATCAAGGCCGCCGATGTGGAACTTATCGGCTATGAAAACGTGGCGTCGGGATATATTTCCGTCCTCACCCAGGGCGATGTGGCCGCATGCAAGGCGGCCGTTGCTGCGGGCGTCAAGGCTGTGGAGGCCATGGGAACGACGGTGTACAGTTCCTGCGTGATCCCCACGCCGCACAGGGATCTTGTCAAGATGACCAGACGCTACGCCATCGAAAACCTTCTCGGCTGACGGGAAGACTTTCGGGATACGGGACACCGGAAGGGGATCGGAAGGATGATTGCCGACAAAGATCTGCTCTCCATACAGTACGCCAGAATCCTTGCGGAGAATGCGAGAGAAGCGCAGAAGAAACTTGCCGCGTTTTCCCAGGAACAGCTGGACACCATCGTTGAACATGTGGCCGGGGTCATGGAAACCCACGCCGCGGAGCTGGCGGCGCTATCCTTTGAGGAAACCGACTACGGACGGCCGGAAGACAAACAGGTGGAGATTCTTTTCGTCTGCCGCAGACTGAAGCTTGCCCTGCGCGGGATGCGCTGCGTGGGTACGCTGAAGACCGATGAAAAGGGAAATATTCTGGAAGTCGGGGTGCCGCGCGGCGTCATCGCAGCCTTATGCCCTTCCACCAGTCCGGTATCCACCACCATTTACAAATCGCTTCTGGCCATCAAGTCTGGTAACGCCATCGTCTTTTCCCTGCATCCGCGGGCGGTGCGCTGCATGGCCAGAACCCTCGACCTCGTCATCGCCGCGGCCACGGCCGCCGGACTGCCGGAAGGCTGCATCTCCTACCTTGAGATCACCACGAAAAGCGGCACGGCGGAACTTATGCAGCATCCGGCCACGTCTCTCGTTCTGCTGACGGGCGTGTCCGGCATGGTGGCGGCGGCGGAAGCCGCAGGCAAGCCCCTGATCTGCGGCGGCACGGGCAACGGACCGGCCTTCATCGAACGTACCGCCGATGTGCGCCAGGCCGTGCGAGACATCATTCTCAGCAAGACGTTCGACTGCGGCATCGCGCCTTCGGCGGAACAGTGCGTGGTAGTAGACGCCTGCATTGCCGAAGAGACCCGGCGCATCTTCGAGGAAGAAGGCGCCTGCTTCCTGGGTGAGCGCGAAACCCGTGCCCTTGCCGCAGTACTCTTTCACCACGACGGCAGGCGCCGCCGCGACATGCTGGGCATCGATGCCGTTACCCTTGCACACAGGGCAAATTTTTATGTGCCGGAAGGAACGAAGCTGCTCATTGCCGAACGCCGCTACGTTTCCGAGACCGACGCATACAACCGTGAGCTTCTGGCTCCCGTGCTTCCCTGGTACGTCGAAGACGACTGGATGCACGCCTGTGAGAAGTGCATTGAGCTGCTGCTCTTCGACAGGGCCGGACACACACTGGTCATCCATTCGCGGGACGCCGAAGTGATCCGGCAGTTCGCCCTGAAAAAGCCGGTAGCCAGACTGCTGGTGAACACACCCGCAGCCCTCGGCGGCATGGGCATCACCACGGAGCTTTTCCCGGCGCTGACGCTCGGCAGCGGGCTGGCCGGGCACGGCATGACCTCGGACAACGTTTCCCCCATGAATCTTGTCTATATCCGCAGAGTCGGCTACGGCGTGCGGAGCGCGGACAAGCTCCTGTATGAACCTGAGACCGCGCCGGCCGCACAGCCGGAACAGCCGGCTGAAGACAGGCTTGACACACTGCGCGCGCTTCTGCGGGAAGCGGTAGCTGCACTGTCCGGCACCGAACAGAAATGACGCTTTTCACCAACGGAGGAACTATGGTGGATCTTCACGATTTTTCCAGCAAGATTGCTGAGGCGACCAGGAATCTGTCCCCCGCGGAACGGGAGTCCCTGAGAAGGATATTTGAAGGCGTGTCCTCGGAACTTCTCCAGAAGGCGGCCAGCACCATTCCTGCCGCGCCTGCCGAGACACCTGCGTCCGCTGCATGCGTTCAGGCTGCGGGAACCGGCATTCCCAACGGCCCCACCGAAAGGCATAAACGTCTCAAGGCCAACTTCCTGAAACAGGTTCCGACCATTTCCATCCATCGTGCGCGGGTCATCACAGAAATCGACAAGGCGAATCCCGGTCTGCCCAAAATCGAGCTGCGGGCCAAGGCGTTCCGTCGCTGCTGCGAAACCGCCCCCCTGGTCATCCAGAAGGACGAACTTATCGTGGGCTGTCCCTGCGGCGGGCCGCGCACCGGCGCTTTCTCTCCCGATATTTCCTGGCGCTGGCTGCGCGACGAGCTTGATACCATCTCCAAGCGCCCGCAGGATCCCTTCTACATTTCCGAAGAAGATAAGAAGGTTCTGCGTGAGGAAATTTTCCCCTACTGGGAAGGCAAGTCCGTGGACGAATACTGCGAGGCGCAGTACCGCGAAGCCGGAGTCTGGGAACTTTCAGGCGAATCCTTCGTATCCGACTGTTCCTACCATGCCCTGAACGGCGGCGGCGACTCCAACCCCGGCTACGACGTCATCCTGATGAAGAAGGGTATGCTGGATGTTCAGCGCGAGGCCCGCGAACATCTTGAGCATCTGGACTACGAGAACCCAGAAGATCTGGACAAGATCTATTTCTACAAGTCCATTATCGACACCACCGAGGGTGTGATGGCCTATGCCCGCCGTCTTTCGGAATACGCGGCGGAGCTTGCGGCGCAGGAGACCGACCCCGTGCGCAAGGCCGAACTCCTGAAGATTTCCGAAGTGAACGCCCGCGTACCCGCCCACGCTCCCACAACTTTCTGGGAAGCCATTCAGTCCGTGTGGACCATAGAATCTCTGCTGCCCGTGGAAGAAAACCAGACAGGCATGTCCATCGGCCGCGTGGATCAGTATATGTATCCCTTCTTCAAGGCCGACCTGGATTCCGGACGCATGACCGAATACCAGGCGTTCGATCTTGCGGGCTGTATGCTCATCAAGATGTCGGAAATGATGTGGCTGACCAGTGAAGGCGGCTCCAAGTTCTTCGCCGGATACCAGCCCTTTGTGAACATGTGCGTGGGCGGCATCACCCGCGAGGGCCGCGACGCCACCAACGAGCTGACCTATCTGCTCATGGACGCCGTGCGCCATGTGCGTATCTACCAGCCTTCACTGGCCACCCGCGTCCATAACAAGTCGCCGGAGAAGTACCTCCGCAAGATTGTGGACGTTATCCGCTCCGGCATGGGCTTCCCGGCTGTGCATTTCGATGACACGCACATCAAGATGATGCTGGCCAAGGGCGTGTCCATGGAGGACGCCCGTGACTACTGTCTCATGGGCTGCGTGGAACCACAGAAGGCCGGCCGGCTGTACCAGTGGACCTCCACGTCCTACACCCAGTGGCCCATCTGCATCGAGCTTGTGCTCAACCACGGTGTGCCGCTGTGGTACGGCAAGCAGGTCTGCCCCGACCTCGGCGACCTGTCGCAGTTCGACACTTGGGAAAAATTCGATGCTGCGGTGAAGGAACAGATCAAGTATATCACCAAGTGGACATCCGTAGCCACGGTCATTTCCCAGCGCGTCCACCGTGAACTTGCGCCCAAGCCGCTCATGTCCATCATGTATGAGGGCTGCATGGAGCACGGCTGCGACGTATCTTCGGGCGGCGCAATGTACAACTTCGGACCCGGTGTGGTCTGGAGCGGCCTTGCCACCTACACGGACTCCATGTCCGCCATTAAAAAGCTGGTGTACGACGACAGAAAATACACCCTCGAACAGCTCAACGAGGCACTCAAGGCGGACTTCCAGGGCTATGACCAGATCCGTGCAGACTGCCTTGCCGCGCCCAAGTACGGCAACGATGACGACTACGCGGACTACATCGCCGCCGACCTCATCGCCTTTACCGAACGCGAGCACCGCAAATACAGGACGCTGTATTCCGTGCTGAGCCACGGTACGCTGTCCATTTCCAACAACACGCCCTTCGGTCAGCTCACCGGAGCATCGGCCAACGGCCGCCACGCCTGGCTGCCGCTTTCCGATGGCATCAGCCCCACGCAGGGCGCCGACTACAAGGGTCCCACGGCCATCATCAAAAGCGTGTCCAAAATGGCCAACGACAACATGAACATTGGTCTCGTCCACAACTTCAAGCTGATGAGCGGGCTGCTTGACACACCCGAAGGCGAGAACGGCATTGTCACGCTCATCCGCACGGCAAGTATTCTGGGCAACGGCGAAATGCAGTTCAACTACCTCGACAACGATACGCTGCTGGAAGCCCAGCAGCATCCCAGGGATTATCGGGATCTGGTGGTTCGTGTGGCCGGGTACAGCGCCTTCTTCGTGGAACTGTGCAAGGACGTGCAGGACGAGATCATCAGCAGAACGGTACTCCGTTCCATCTAGTCCGGCTCTTCGGACATCGTAAACAGGCACGGCCGTAGCTGCGGCCGCTCAGGAACAGGACGAATCAGGTGGAGCCGTTTCGTGGTGGAAAGAAAGGCGCTGATATTCAACATACAGAAATATAATCTGTATGACGGGCCAGGCATCAGGACGCTGGTCTTCTTCAAGGGCTGCCCCTTGCGCTGTCTCTGGTGCTCCAACCCGGAAGGACAGCTTCGCAGCTTTCAGATTCTGTTCAAGAAGGATCGCTGCGTGGACTGCGGGGCCTGCGCCGCGGCCTGTCCAGCGGGCGTTCACGTCATGGAAGGCTCGCGCCACACGGTGAAACGAGAGGCGGAGTGTGTGGGCTGCCGCAGATGCGAGGAAGCCTGCACCCAGGCTGCGCTCGGCGTGTCGGGTGAATACCGCACCATTTCGGAACTCATGGAAATCATTGAAGAAGACATGCCGTTCTACCAGAGTTCCGGCGGCGGCGTGACCCTGAGCGGCGGCGAAGTACTCATGCAGCCCGAAGCCGCGATCAACCTGCTGACTGCCTGCCGCCAGCGCGGAATCAATACCGCCATCGAGACCTGCGGCTACGCCCGGCCCGGAGTGGTGCGCCGGGCGGCTGAGGTGACAGATCTCTTCCTCTTCGATGTGAAGCATATGGATTCCGACCGTCACCGCCAGCTCACCGGCGTCCGCAACGAACCGATTCTCGACAATCTGCGCTGGCTGCTGGAAAACCGCTGCCACGTCAAGGTACGCGTCCCCCTGCTTAAGGGAATCAACGATGGAGAACGCGATATCGAGGCCTTGGTGCGCTTCCTGTCGCCCTACAGAGATCACCGCAACTGCAAGGGCATTGATCTGCTGCCGTACCACAAGCTGGGTGTCGGCAAGTACGCGCAGCTCGACCGAAGTTATCCCCTGCCGGGCGACCCTGCCCTGAGCGATGCCGACCTGGCGCGCGTGGAGAGAATCATCAGACAATACGATTTCCCTGTGACCATCGTCAGACATTGAGCCGAAAAAAGTTCTGCGAACTAACTATGCTGGCGTTCACCCGTTCCCGGAGCCTGCGGGCGCCGGTTCCCCATTTCAACCAGAAAACCTAAGGAGACAGCCATGACTTCCACCAACGCTTTGGGCATGATCGAAACCAAGGGCCTCGTCGGGGCCGTCGAAGCCGCCGATGCTATGGTCAAGGCCGCGAACGTCACTCTTATCGGCCGTGTGCAGGTCGGCGGCGGACTTGTTACCGTCATGGTCCGCGGCGATGTCGGCGCGGTGAAGGCCGCCACGGACGCCGGTTCCGCCGCTGCGCAGAAGGTAGGCGAACTCATCAGCGTCCACGTCATTCCCCGTCCCCATTCCGAAGTCGAGCTTATCCTTCCCCAGAGGGAAGCGTAAGGACAGCGGGCCGGAGCGCAGACTCCGGCCTTTCACGGCGCAGGCTGAGCGTGACGCCGTTGCAGTCTGAACTGGAAAAGGGTATGAGGGACAGGAAGGACGGATGCTCATTGGTAAAAAGCGCTGAACGGCCCCAAACTCATGGTCGTACGCGCTTCGATCCGGTGGACGGCAAACGTTACGCAATCCTTGCCGCCGACTGCGTGGGCAAACAGGTTCTCTCATGATGATCGGTTTCACCGCACGCATGGCGCTTGCCTTGCCCGACATAGCCGTGGATGCCGCCCTTGCGGGCATCCTGGACAAAGCGAAGATTGCCAGAGGTCTGTAAGATGGATGTGGACAGCCTTGGAATTGTGGAAGTCACGAGCATCGCTTCCGGCGTGGAGCTGGCCGACGCCATGGTCAAGGCGGCCAGCGTCGAACTGCTGCGCGCCGCAACGCTGTGTTCCGGCCGCTTCCTCATCTACGTTGCGGGTGACCGCGAGGCTGTGGAAACCTCCGTCAGACTGGCCAGGGGATCGGGCAGAAAACTGGCCGGTTCTTTCGTTATCTCCCACATTTCCCCCCTGCTCATAGCCGCATTGAAGCGCAGTGAACCATCTCTCCCGGGAGAAGCACTGGGCGTGGTGGAAAGCCGCGTTGTCTCGGCGGGGCTTGACGCCGCGGACAAGGCGGTAAAGCGTTCGGAAGTCCGACTGCTGAAATTTGTCTCTGGCCAGGGCATTGCCGGAAAAGCCTTCTTCGTCCTCGGCGGCGACGTGGCCGCAGTGCGCGAAGCCGTGAACGCGGCAGAAGAAGCGCTCGGATCACGGCTTGTGGAAGCCGTGGTCATTCCCCATCCCGCCGCATCGCTGGCAGCGGCCTTGACGGGCCTCGTGAGGTAAGCATGAAAAAAGAACTGATAACTGTGGACAATCTTGATTCCTTCCTCTGCGCTCAGGACGGCAGACTTTATGTGAACCGGAACAGAATGCTGTCTCCGGGGGCTAAGGACGAGCTGCATCGGCGCGGCGTGACCGTTGTCTACGGCGAGGAACCGGGTCCTGCTGTGCAGTCTGCGAGCGCGTGCCGTGGCTGCTGCGGTGCGGGCAGGACGTTTTTCGTCGGCCCGGAGGAAGGCGCGACTCTCGCGTCCGCGGGCAGTCTGGAGAGCCTGACCCTTGCGGTGGCCTCCATGCTGCGCAGGCAGTACGGCGTGACTGATCCCGAAGAGGTGCGCCGTATGACGGTGGAAGCTCTCAAAACCATCAAGGACAACATCTGACCCGTGCCTGGCGCATGACGGAAAATCCGCCGTGCCGAAGGTTAGCACTACAGCAGGCAAAACCAGACAAGACGAATTTTCAATCCAGAGCCGTTCCCTCCCTGAAGGGAACGGCTACGGAAAAGGATTCCATCGGTTTCACCGTGTTACCAATCACGCTTCCCCCTACAGGGAGAACTTTCAAACCTCAAAGGAACGTTTAATGAAACAGGACGCACTCGGCATGATCGAAACGTGGGGGCTGGTCGGCTGCATTGAAGCAGCAGACGCCATGCTCAAGGCCGCCAACGTCACACTTGTCAACCGCGAACAGGTGGAGGGCGGCATAGTTACCGTCATGGTGCGCGGCGACGTGGGCGCCGTAAAGGCCGCTGTCGATGCTGGAGCCGCCGCTGCCGGGCGAGTGGGGCATCTGCGCAGCTCTCATGTCATTCCCCGCCCGCACGATGAAGTGGAGATGATTCTGCCCCGCCGTCCCAAAGGCGCTGACTAGCGCACGTCTGCATTTAAAGAAGCAGGGGTCAAACATTCCCTCGTTTTGCACGGGCACGTCCCGTGGTGAAGCAACCTTCCTGGAGAAACAGCGTGACTCAGTTCCGCGGGAAAACAAAGATCTGCTATGGCAGATACGCTCTTGATACGCTGGAGGAACTGCCCTGTACCCGCGCCTTCGTGGTGACGGATCCGTTCATGGTCAAAAGCGGCTTTGCCGATCAGATTACCAGCCATTTGGAACGGCGGAACATACCGCACTGTCTTTTTTCCCATGTGGAGCCTGACCCGTCGCTGGAAACAGTGAAACGAGGCACGGTGGAATTCGTGTCCGCGCGGGCGGATCTCATCGTGGCTCTCGGCGGCGGTTCCGCCATCGACACCGCAAAGGCCATAGCCTTTTTTGCGGGCAGGGCCGCGCCGCAGCTTCCCCGCCCCCTTCTCGCCGCCATTCCCACCACCAGCGGCACGGGTTCTGAAGTCACGGCCATTTCCGTAGTCACGGACAAGACCCATGGTGTGAAGATTCCGCTCAACGACGAACTGCTCATCCCGGACGTGGCCATTCTCGATGCCCGCTTCACCCGCACCGTGCCGCCTTCGGTCACGGCAGCTACGGGCATGGACGTGCTGACCCATGCCGTGGAAGCCTATACCTCGCGCGAGAACAACGCCTTTACCGATATGCTGGCGGTACAGGCCATACGTTATGTATTCTCCTTCCTCTTCAAGGCATATCAGCAGATGGAAGACATGCAGGCCAGGGAGATGATGCTTCTCGGTTCCTGCATGGCCGGCATGGCCTTCAACAACAGCGGACTTGGCATCACTCACAGCATGGCCCACGCTCTGGGCGGACAGTTCCATATTCCCCACGGACTGGCAAACGCCGTGCTTCTGCCCCACACCATACGCTTCAACAGCTTTGATGCAGGCGTCCGCTACCGCGAGCTGGCTCGTATCATCGGCCTGCCTCACGCCAATGTGGAGGAAGGCACCAGCGCCCTTGTCGAGGCCGTCCTCCGGCTGAATGAGAACATGGGCATTCCCACCCGTATCCGGGATCTCAAAGTCGAGGAGACAGCGTTCCGCGCCGCACTCGACACCATGGCATCCCACGCGCTGGACGACATGTGCACAAAAAGCAACCCCCGCAGACCGTCTCTGGCGGATCTCCGGCTGTTGCTGGAGCAGGCGTGGTAGACGCCCTGATCCCGCCGGAGCCTGACGGCGGCCACAGCCGAACCATGCGCAAGATTATTCTCATCGGGGAGTGGAAGTCGGGCAAGAGTTCGCTTATCCGTGCGCTTTCCGGAGCGGACTATGCATCGCGCAAGGTGCTTGCGATAGACTTCTTCCGAAATTTCGTCAACACGCCCAGCGAATTTCTGGAGAACCGCCGCTTCTATTCCGCACTCATCACCGCCTCCGCCGAATGCGACATGCTGGCTTTCGTTCAGGATGCCGCCCGGCGCTCCTGCCAGATTCCTCCGGCCTTTGCGTCCATGTTCAACCGCCGCGTCATCGGCGTCGTCACCAAGATAGACCTGCCCGAAGCGGATATCGACCGCGCACGCCGCTTCCTGCACAATGCAGGCGTGAGGGAAATCTTCTGCGTCAGTGTGACGCAAGGCACGGGTATGGACGCTCTGCGCTCTGCTGTGGAGAATTGACGCGTCAAGCCGGGGCCTGTCTTATACAGGCTTGCGGCTTGCCTCCTCCGCCGTCCTTAAAACAAAAACTGGATATTCCCGGAAGTCTGCTTTTTTTGCACCCCGAGGCGAAGCCTACGCGGGTTCGCGGTTCACCCTGATGAGCAGTTCCGTTACATGCACGTCGCTGTTGCTCGTGGTCCAGTAGTCGGAAACATAGCGTTCACAGCAGTCCTCGCCCGGAGTGTAGCCGTGGCTCTCCAGCCATTCCAGGCATTTTTCGTACGTCTTCCGAACGTTTTCATGTGCGCCGATGTGGTAGCAGGAGGCCATCAGACAGCCGCCGAAGTCCACGCGTTCACCCTCCCCGCAGGGTTCGATCACCCGCTGCATGATGCGGATACGCTGAGACTTTCCCTCCATTCTGTCCCTGAGGCTGGAAAACTGAATATACACCGGCCCGGTGATGGCATTGCCGGTCTTTTCCACATGATTCATGAAGTCGAGATTGATAATGGCGGATTTAAGATCACTCTCAAAGGACTGATCCTGAAACAGCAGCCGCGCGCTTTCTACATACTTGACCGAGACCTCGCGCGCACCATCGGCGATGACCAGTTCCGCCTCGCGCATCAGTGAATACCAGTCACGGACGGATTTCTCACAGCGATTCAATTCCGTCTGCGCCTTGTGCAGTTCGTCCAGCTTGTGTTCAAAGGCCGTGCGCAGCGCGCTGTACACATGCCCCTGACAGCCGGAAATGAACGTGCGCATCTCGTCGAGCCGGAAGCCCATCTGTTTGTAATACTTCAGCACCGGCACGAGCAGCAGATCGTCATGCGTGTACATCCGGTAATTGTTGTTATCGTGGCGCAGTGACGAAATAAGGCCGATCTTGTCGTAGAAGCGGAGCGCCTTTTTGGAGATGTTGCAAAGCCGGCTCAATTCACCGATGGAATACTGTTGCTTGCGTGGCATGGCGGATCCTGGGAGGGAGGGGCGGGCGGCCTGCGGTTGAATCCCGAACAGTCTGTTTATAGCCTGTTCGGAGCGTTTTGACCAGCCTCCATCAGCCTCCCTCTCCGAATGCGCTTGACGCCTCGGAGGGGGGGGCTTAAACTTGCTGACTGTTCCGCGGGAATGCGCGTGTCTCATGGAGCCGCAGATAAGGAGAGTCCATGATGGAACAGCCGTATTTCGCTCCCACTGTGGAAGAGAGTTACTACCGTCTCCTCACCCATATTCCCGGCATGGTGTACCGCTGCCGGGTGGACAAGGTTGCAGACGACGATGGCTCGCAGCATTTTGAATATGTGCTGGAGTTCGTCAGCGAAGGCAGCCAGCGGCTCATCGGCATCGCAGCCAATGTGCTTCTGGGACAGAAGCAAAACGTCTTCGAGCGCATGACGCACCCGGACGATCTGGTCAGAATGCGGCAGGAAATCTATGACAGAGTTGTCCGCCGTGAGCCGTATCAGGTCATGTACCGGCTGCTTCTGCCCGGCAGCGTGACAAAGTGGATCTGGGACCAGGGAGAAGGCGTGTTCGGACCGGACGATGGGCTGTGGTATCTTGAAGGCCTGATGCTGGACGTGAGCGAACAGAAGTTCATGGAACTAAGCCTTCGAGAAGAAAACCGGCAAATCCGAGCCGCGTCGTCCACGCTCTTCAGCCTCGGCAATCTGGTGGGGCAGAGCGAAAGTATGCGCCACGTCTACGAGCTGATCCTGAAGGCGGCGGAGACCGAGACCAACGTCATCATCTACGGGGAGACCGGCGTGGGCAAGGACGTGGCGGCGCGGGCCATCCATACGCTGAGCGGCAGAAAAGGCCCCTATATTCCGGTGAACTGCGGTGCCATCCCGGACGCGCTCATGGAGAGCGAATTTTTCGGCCATGTCAAGGGAGCCTTTACCGGAGCCACTGGCAATAAGGAAGGCTATATCGCCGCGGCCGACGGCGGGACGCTGTTTCTTGACGAAATCGGGGAACTTCCCCTGCATCTTCAGGTGAAGCTGCTGCGCACACTGGAAAACAAGATGTACACGCCCGTGGGCAGCCATACGCCCAAAACTTCTTCCTTTCGGCTGGTGGCGGCAACCAACCAGGATCTTCACCGGCTGGTGAAGGAAAAAAAGATGCGTTCCGACTTCTATTACCGCGTACACGTCCTTGCCATCACGGTGCCACCGCTCCGGGAACGGCTGAGCGACCTGCCGCTGCTCATCGCAGGCTGGCAGGACAGGCGCGGCGTGCAGATAGACATTCCGCTCAACGTGCGCCTGGCCATGGAGCGCTATCAGTGGCCCGGCAACATTCGGGAACTGTATAACTTTCTCGATCGCTACGCGGCGTTCGGCGAGGCGGCGCTGGATTCCCTCGGCGAAGCGGCCCGCTGGTCCGCAGCCGTTCTGCCGCAGGAGACGGAAGCTGGAGTCACGCTGGAAGAAGCAACGCTTCAGCTTGAAGAGAAGCTCATCAGAAAAACGCTGGACGCCTGCCGCTGGCATCGGGGTGAGGCCGCGCAAAGGCTGGGTCTCAACCTGCGTACCTTGCAGCGGAAAATGAAAAGACTGGGACTCGGCGGCAGAAAAGAGAGCGGCAAAGCGCACTCCAAAGCCTGACCTCTGCCGTTTACACCCCGAAGAGAGAAATGTCAGCAGCCTCACCCGTGCTGAATCAGGGCATGTAATCCGCCCCGTTGTGTTTTTCAGTGGCGGAAAGGCCGGGGATGCTGGCACGGAAACTCCCGTATCCCTGGCCCTCCCTCAATGCCGCACGGAATCGGAGAAAAGGTTGATGACGAGGACGCCCGCAATCATGAGGCCAAGGCCGATATAGGCGGGCAGGTCGAGGTGCTGTTTGAAGTAGAACACGCCCACGGCGGAAACGAAGATGATGCCGAGCGCGCACCAGATAGCGTAGGCGATGCCCACAGGCATAGTCTTCAGGACATGGGAAAGGGCATAGAAGGACACCACATAGCCTGCGATGGCGCAAAGCGTGGGAACGAGCCGTGTGAACTGTTTGGAAGCGTTGAGGCAGGAGGTAGCGAACGTCTCGGCCAGAATAGTAATCAGAAGCAGGCCGTAAGTCATGAGCAGTCCGCGCATGTCGTGTTTCCTTGTTTGGGGTGCGCAGGCAGTGGGGTTGCCTCGCCAGATTCTCTCTTGCTTCGTGTCAGTGCACAAGGGGGGCTGTATTGAAGACGTCACTTGAGAAAGCCATCCGCCATCGCTCCTCCAACCGGCTGTGCAGCCTGAACTTTCTGGATGGAGGGAAAAGGCGTTCCCTGGCTTCGCCGTTTTGTCAGCAACTCATCCTGTAAGATAATGCTTCAGGCCAAAAAAAATTTTTGCCCGGGCCACGCCGATCGTACTCCCTTGCCGGAGTCTGCGCCGTTCCTGGGCTGACGGAATAGCCTGCGGAAGCGGGGAGGGATGAAACCGTCCCCCCCCGCTTCAGGTCAGTCTTCCTCGTAGACGGGGTTGAGCTGATAGACCATTTCAATGCCGTCATGCAGGGAACCGGTGACAAGGCAGCCATTCTTCATGACACGGGCCACACGGTCGAAGAGGTCAAGATCTTCTTCATCGATGCCCACATTGGCGGTGATGGTGATTTTCAGGACGCGGCTCTGGCCTTTTTCGTTGGCGTCAACGTCCATCACGGCGTTGAGGTCGAGGCTGGTATAGTTGAGTCCGCGGGCTTCCATGGCGGCGTTGAGAGCAGATGCGTAGCAGTACAGCGCGGAGGCGCAAAGAAGCTGCTTGGCCGTACCGCTGCGCTTGTCCGCAGGGATGTTGGTGTTGTCAACGACGATCTGCTTCAGTGCGGCACCGCCGGTGTCGATGGTGTGAACGTCTCCGTCTCTATGATAGGCGACAGTAAGCTGCATGGGAAGGCTCCTTGGATGGATGGCAGGAAGGGAAACGCCCGGAGCACGCGCGGCGTGTCATCCGGGCGCCGAGGGGGAGAGTGCGGCCCCTCTGATATCAGGCGCAGTCGTGCTTATCCCAGGGTTCGCGGTTGTCGCGCTGGATCACGGATTCCATGCGGGCAATAGCTTCCTTGAGTTTTCTGATTTCGTCGAGCTTCAGGTTGGGGTTCTTCATCACCTGATAGATGATGGCACCTGTGCAGGCTTCGCTGACGGGAAGGTCGGCGATGGTGGCGATGGTGACGGCAATGTCCTGCGCGTTGACGGCTCGGTCCACGGAACCGGCCTTGCCGTTGATGGCGAGACCCTGGAAGGCAGCGCCGGAGCCGTTGACGACGACGATCAGGGTGCGGCGGTCGGCGGCTTCCACGGCGGCGGCGAGAGCGGCGTCTCCTTCGGCGAGAACGAAGACCGTTTCACCTGGGGTTTCAAACAGGGCGGCGATGCCGTCGGCTTCGGACCGAACCGCACCGAGGGCTTCTGCGGCTTCGGCCATGCCGGAGCAGCTTGCGTTGGGGAGAAGTGCGGCCTTCTTCAGAGAGTCCGCAGAGGCGTTGAGCACGAGGACAGCTTTTTTCTCAGCCATGTCGGTATTCCTTCAAAAGAGTCAATCTGTTGTGAGTGTAAACCGAAGACCCCGGTCTGCGGGGCACCCGCAGGCCGGCACTTACTTGACGAGGTTCGGATCTTCCATGATCTGGTAGATGGGCGCGCCTTCCGCATCAGCGGGGATGGGGTTGCCGGTGATGTAGCAGAGCGTGGGCACGATGTCGGCCAGCCAGCGGGGGCGGGGATAGCGGAAGCCCTTTTTGATGTTGGGTCCGCGGAACATGAGCAGATTCTTCAGGCTGCCGCAGCCGGATTCACCGGTGGGCAGGCCGTAGCCGTGTTCCGCCATATACTCGGGCTTGAGCACATAGACCACGTCACCAGCCTGCGCTCCGCCCATGCCGAAGACGTGGGCGTCTTCCTTACGCACGGCCAGAAGCACGGGACGCTCGCCCGTCTCGGGATGCCGGTAGTCCAGGAGGGCGTCAATGATGCGGGAACGTACCTTCTCGTAATCTTCAGGCTCCACGATGCCGCCGGGGTATCTGCCCTTGAGGTTCACATACACGAACATGTAGCGCTGCGGAACCGCAAGGGATTTGTTCACGTCGAGGACGTAGTTGAAGCCCTCGGATTCTTCGTAAATGTCCCAGTAGTTTTCCGACTTCTTGGGTTCGTAGGAGCAGAGACCGGCTTCCCTGAGTGCATGGGCGGTGTTGAGGATGGGCCCCATGGGGGTGGCGCCGTGGTCGGAGCACACACACATGAGGGTTTCCTCGCCCATGAGTTCCATAAGATTGCCCAGGAGACGGTCTTCCACGGTATAGATGTGGCGCTCCATCTTTTCAGCGCGGGCGCGTACCTCGGGATCCTTGCTGTCCAGATCGCTCAGCCAGCCGTGATAGAACCAGTCGATGGGGTGGGAGTGCATGTAGAACAGATCCCAGTCGGGGTTGGCAGTGAGCAGGCACTTGACGGCGTTCCAGAGCCACGCGCTGTGAAATTCCACCAGCTCACACACGGTATCGGTATCGATGATACCGTGCAGGTAGGCTACGAGGCCGATGTCGTTGGCGGTAATCTGACGGGAGAGGTCGATCTGATCCGCGGCGGAGGCGGGCGAAATGAAGCCGATGCGTCCGGCAATGCCGGAGACGTACAGCTTGAACTCTTCCGCGTCATCGGAGAGCTGCATCAGCTTGCAGCGGAATACACCCTTTTCGGTGCGCCCGTCAGCGGCGATGGTGAAATCGTGCTGCACCGGCTCACTCCACTGGCCGACCTTGATGGTGAAGAAGGCCTTGGCGTAGTCCTTTTCCGGGCAGAGTGCAAAGGTGTCAAAGCCATCGTCACCGCTTTCCCAGGCCAGGCCGTACCACGTCTGATCGTTCAGCGGCTCAATGGATTCCTTGAAGTGCATCTTCACGGTCATTTCCAGAGGCTCATCGCAGTCGGGGAGATTCTTCCAGCCCTTGGCGTCATCGAAACGCCCCTGAACACCCATCGGGTAGTAGTCGGTGGAGATCACGCTCTCGGAAGCGAGAAATTCCTTGTGTTCGTTGCCATGCAGCGGCCAGCGGGTCTCTGCGGGAGAAAGCCCCTGCCCCATGACCAGGATGCCGTTGTTCATGTGCGAAGGCCAGGACATGGGGTAGTTCACCACGATGCACTTCTTGCCCGCCTTGTCCCATGCGTCCCAGATGGTCTGGGCGGTCAGAATGTCGGAACCGAAGGCCTGCGAGGTCTCCTTGTAGTCGAGGCTGCGGCCTTCGTGGTAGTAATAGTAATCTTCCACACCGTGGGTGCGGGGATAGGCGCCCGTGCAGATGGTGGCCCAGGACGGAGGCGTGACAGTGGGCAGATTGTAGCCTTCGGGGATGAAACTCCCTTCGGCCATGAACTTGCGGAAGTTGTCCAGTCCGCCCTGGGCGAGCATCGCTTCGAGGCGTTTGGGGATAAGGCAGTCGTAGCCGATGAGCGCGGCTCTTTTTGCTTTGGGCGACATAGGAAGCTCCTTGAAACGCATATTGGATGGATGGTCCGGCAGGAAAGCCTGCCCTGCGCTCCATATTTCAAAAACCGTGCCAAAAATCATTCTCTGAGGATTTTGAAGAAATATTTCCAATTAAACGGAAGGTTACAAAAGCACTTACACAAACAACGATACGAGGGCACGAAAAAAGAACCCATGCGAAGCAAAAAAACAGGACAATTTTGTCAGGTTATCCCCAGGGAAAGGAAAAAATAAATATTTTTAGCATGGTTAGATATAAACGACAAATTTGTCGTTTATCACGAAAAAAATGTCATGCTCGTGGCAAATGAACGTATTTTTTGTAAAAAATATAAAAATATCACATAATTATTAAAAACTATGGTTTGGCATAATTTTTGCTTGGGAGAAAAAAAATTAAAGCAGCGTCCGCTGAAACTTTTGATAAGGAGAGTGCCATGGCCACACCTACCCTCACCCCTGAGCAGAACGACCTCCGACCGGAAAAAGGAATTTTCTGGCCGGCCGTTATCGGCGTTCTGCTGATAGCTCTGCCCATGCTGTTCTTCCCCAAGGCGTCGGAAGAAATCATCGGTGCCATCTACACGCCGTTCAGCCTCAAGTTCGGTTCCCTGTATCTGTGGATTACCGTCGGGCTTATCGGACTGTGCGTCTACTTTGTGTGCAGCCGCTACGGTGACATCAAATTCGGCGATCCCGAGGAAAAGCCCGAGTATTCTCTGGTGTCCTGGGTCGCCATGATCTTCTGTTCCGGCGTGGCCGGCGCGGTCATGTTCTGGTCCATCGTGGAACCGCTGTGGGACCTTATCACTCCTCCCCAGTATGCGGCTCCGCTGAGCACGGACGCCTTCGACTGGGCGCTCGCCTACATGCTGCTGCACTGGGGGCCCAACGCCTGGTGCACCTATTTCATCAGCGCCCTGCCCATCGCCTACCTGTTCCATATCCGCCGTCAGCCCGTGCTGCGCATCTCCGCAGCCTCCCAGGTCGTGCTGGGAAAACAGACCAACGGCATTGTCGGCCGTACCTGCGACGTGTTCTTCATTCTCGGTCTGCTGTTCTGCACGGCTGTGACCATGTGCATTTCCCTGCCCACGGTGGAAGCTGCGCTCGATAAGGTCTTCGGCATCACGCCTTCCTTCTCCGTGGAAATCACCATCCTCATTGTGAGTGCCGGCATCGCCGCATGGTCTGTATGGTCCGGCCTGAACAAAGGCATCAAGGTGCTTTCCAACATCAACGTGGCCATCGCTCTCGCCATGGTGGCCTACGGCGCGCTATGCGGCCCCACCGCCTCCCTGTTCGACATCTTCACCAACGCGTTCGGCAAGTTCCTCGGCAATTTCTGGAACATGAACTTCTGGACCTCGCCCTTCAGCGACAACTCCTTCCCCCGCGACTGGACCATTTTCTACGCCCTGTTCTGGGCCGGCTACGGCCCCTTCATGGGCCTGTTCATTGCCCGTATCTCCCGCGGCCGCACCGTGCGTGAAGTCATCGCCTGGGGCCTCGTGGGAACCTGCGCCGGCGGCTACCTGATCCACGGCGTGTTCGCTTCCTATACCCTGTACATCCAGTACCATGGCATGCTTGATGCGGTGAGCATCCTCAAGGCCTCCGGCGGCCCCGCCGCCATGATGGCCGTTCTCGATACGCTGCCCTTCGGCAAGCTCGTCATGCTGGTCTACTGCGCCTTCTCCACCATCTTCCTGGCCACCTCCGTGGACTCCGGCTGCTACGTCATCTCCTCCGTGGCGACCACCCGCATGGGCGTCAACGACGACCCCGCCCGCTGGCATCGTTCCTTCTGGGCTCTCGTTCAGGCACTCCTGGCCCTCGGCCTGCTGTCCATCGGCGGCCTCGGTGTGGCCAAGATCTTCGGCAACTTCTCCGGCGCACTCATGGCCCTGCCGGTCATACTGCTCACCATCGCCTGGCTGAAGATCATCAGGAAGGACGGAAACTACATGCTCTGCAACTTTGTGGAAAAAGACTGCCTGCCTTCCGACATGGACAATGTGACTGAAGAAGACACGGCGAAGTAGTACACGCTTCCACCCTCCCCCGTACGGCCCCCGGAGATTCTTCTCCGGGGGCTTTTTTACGCCAGTCCGCTCCAAGAATAAAGATGGAAAGCATACCCTCCGTAGAAAATCGCCTTTGCCACACAAAACGCCTGTATAAGCCTAGGCAATGTGTTCGACAACAACACACAGCAACTCCAAAGATAGATGGCGAAGTGTAAAAAACTGGTACATATTGTTACAATATATTAATTTGCAAGAACAGAAGAATAGTGCTTAACCAATATGAGGTTACAAGACTCCCATGAATACGAGTTATCCTAGTGACATAATACGGACTGCAATCTCATCCATACTGGATATAGACAATAACTAGATAGAATCTTTGCTTAGAAAGAGTGGGAAAAACCGCAAATTCCCTTATAAAAGAGACAAAAAGGTTAAACATTAATACTGACTGTTCTGGACTGCACAAAGGAAATTTTTAGACGGACTCTTTATTGTATTGAAAGCCAGCAATTTTATGAGGGCGATCCGAAGCCGTCACATGGAAAAGCTATTCTCGGTGAAAAAAATGATTTTTTTCATAAAATCCCTTTAAGGTGATTTTTTTTACGACCGTCAGATATATACAATTATTAAGTCTTTCAATATACCTTTAGACAGGAGAAAGTCTATGATTATTGATTTTCGTGTGCGTCCTCCGGCGGCTGGTTTTGAAACACTGAATATGCACGGTCCAGAGAACAACGTGCACTGTTATCCGGTCAATGGCCCGGATATGATGCCCAATCCATCAAGCGATGAATATTCCATGCCTCTCTTTTTCAAAGAGATGGAAGAGGCCGGTATCGACAAGGGCGTTGTTTTGGGGCGTGACACGGGTACTCGTTGGGGCTATGTCAAAAACGATGCCATTATGGATGTCGTCAACGCATACCCTGACAAGTTTATTGCCGGCTTTGGTTCCGTAGACGTAACGCGCGGTATCCGTGAATCTGTGGATGAAGTACAGCGTGCAGTCAAAGAACTTGGCTGCCGCGGCATAGTGTTGGAACCCGGCACCTCCCAGCCTGCCTGCTATGCCGATGACCCACGACTGTACCCTATCTATGACCGATGCGTTGAATTAGGCGCTATTGTCGTCCTCTCCATGAGCCACTTCCTTGGGCCTGATGTATCCTATCAGGATCCTGCCCATGTACAACGTGTCTGCCATGACTTTCCTTCGGGCAAATTCATGATAGCCCACGCTGCATTCCCGCACATACTATCAGCCATTGCTGCCTGTATCGCCGAAAAGAATCTTTGGCTCATCCCGGACAACTATATGTCTATCACCAACATGCCGGGACGCAACCTGTGGGCTGAAGGTATTAATTATACACAGGGTCGCCATATCGTGTTCGGTACGGCGTATCCCTATGCCAATCTCAAACAGAGTGTAGAAGCGACCAAAAAATTTGATCTCCGGAAGGAATATTATGATCGCTACATGTATCAGAATGCTCTGGAACTTCTTGAAATGAGTTGAACTGCATTTCATAAGAAATGTTGTCGTTGACCTGTTCGTTTGTATCAACGTTAACAGGAGAAAAGTATGGTTATTGATTTTCGTATGCGTCCTCCGGCTAAAGGGTGGGAAACAATGAATATGCATGGCCCTAAACGCAACGTGCATATCTACCCTTGCAACTCTCCAGGGACACTTCCTATAGCCTCCAGTGATCAATACTCCATGTCATTACTTATACAGGAAATGAATGAAGCTGGTATTGATAAAGCTGTAGCTTTAGGACGGAATACAGGTACTATTTGGGGTTATGTAAAAAACGAAGCTGTGGCTAATGTGGTTAAAGAGTACCCAGATACGTTTATTGCTGGCTTCGGCTCCGTTGATCCAGCCGCAGGTATACGAAACTGTGTAGACGAAGTGCAACATGCGGTCAAGGAACTTGGTTGTCGCGGAATAGTCATCGAACCTGGTGCGTCTACTCCTGCACTGTATCCCAACGCCGCACAGCTTTATCCCATCTACGACCGCTGCGTAGAGCTGGGCGCTGTTATCGTTGTTTCACTGAGCCATTTTCTTGGACCAGATGTGTCCTTCCAGGATCCGACCTATATGCAACGAGTGTGCCATGACTTCCCTAAAGGCAAGTTCGTCATCGCCCACGCATCGTTCCCCCACATCTTGCCGGCCATTGCTGCTTGCATAGCCGAAAAGAATCTATGGCTCATCCCTGATACCTACATGGCAGCGGCTAGTTATCCAGGCACAAAACTGTGGGCCGAAGGGATCAATTACGTTCAGGGACGTCACATGGTATTTGGTACGGCATACCCGTATCTTGGTCTCAAACAGAGTATCGATGGCGTAAAAAGGTTTGGTTTCCGCAAGGAGTATTACGACCTATATATGTACAAGAATGCTCTGGAACTACTGGAAATGTGATGAAAACATGGCCCGGAAAAGCCATTTTCCGGGCCCCTGGCCTATTCAATTCCAAGAATATTTTCCGGGAGAAGGACACTCTATGAACATTTTGTTCAGGATGCTAAACAAGCTAACACAAGCTGTGGGAATGCTCAGCTTCTGTGCAATGTGCATCATTATCTTTTTCCAGGTCATCGCCAGATATGTGTTTTCCAATGCTTTTGCATGGCCAGAAGAAGTAGCAAGGTTCTTTTTTATCATATGTACTTTTGCCAGCATCAACTACTGTATGGAAAAAGATGGCCACCTTCGCTTGATGATACTTCCATTATATTTTAAAAATTGTTATAATAAACTTTTCGATTTTTTATATCTTTTGTTTATGATTATTTATCAAGCACTTGCAATATACATGGGATATGAGCTTACAATAAAAATATACAGACTTCAGATGAAGGCTGTTACCGTACCTCTTCCCTTATATTTAGTTTGGGTTGGCATACTTTTTTTTACGCTGCTTATGCTTCTTGTCTCAGCCGGGCGATTGTGGAACTGTATCGTCGGGAAATATCCTAAGAACGAGGACAAGTAGATGGAACCTATCTTTGCCACCTTTGCGACCATGGCAATACTGCTCATTCTGAGTGTCCCTATCGGGCCATCCATCGGTCTGGGAGTGATATGCGGCATCGTCCTAGGCGATTTGCCTATGGCATTGTTTATCCAGAAATTCTATAATTCTTTCGATTCATTTCCACTCATGGCGGTACCGTTTTTCCTGCTGGCCGGCGACATCATGGCTCGCGGAACCCTTTCAGAGATTTTACTCGACTTCTGCCATGCCTGTGTGGGGCATAAAAGAGGCGGCCTGGCTCAGATCTCCGTCATTTCGTGCCTCTTCTACGGCGCTCTTTGTGGTTCTGCCGCCGCTACCACTGCCGCTATCGGCACCATTATGATTCCGGCCATGCAAAGGGACGGCTATCCAAAGGAATTTTCGGCAGGACTTAACGCCGCGGCTGGCTGTCTTGGCGTTATGATCCCTCCCTCCATTCCTCTTATTCTGTTCGGAGCTTTCGGCGGAGTATCCGTCAGCGATCTCTTCATCGCAGGCATAGTGCCCGGATGCCTTATTGCAGCGATGTTGCTGTTCACAGCGTATCTTCTCATTGTGCGCAAGGGCTATGGCACTCTTCACCCCAAACTCTCGTCTAGAGAACGTATTCGTGCTTTCAAGAAGGCCGCTCCAGCACTCGGCGTTCCTGTACTTATTCTCGGCGGCATCTATGGCGGGTTCATGACTCCAACGGAAGCCGGCTGCGTCGCGGTATTCTACGCCTTTGTTATCGAAATTTTCGTGTATAAAGGCATGACTTCTGCTCTGTTTTTTCACATACTCAAGTCCTCAATGTTCTCGTTAGGTATGCTCTTCATGATTCTCATTCCTGGCGGGGCCTTGGGTACTCTGTTGCTGTACTATAACGTCCACGAATCACTTTCCACACTTATTCTCAGCATGACCAGCAGTAAATATGTATTTCTGCTGATATGCCTTGTCATTTATATTATCATAGGAACGTTTCTCGATGCGGGCATATCCATCATTATTCTTACGCCCATTCTGGTTCCTATCGCTATCAAATTCGGCATTGATCCTATCCATTTTGGCATTCTTACCCTTGTTACACTATGTGTAGGGTTTCTTACTCCACCTGTGGGGCAGAACCTATTCGTGGCGTGTAGTATCGCCAAATTAGATATCCTTACTTTGGCCCGTTCCGTCATGCCCTTTATGGCTACCATGCTGGTGGGAGTCCTACTTATTACATTTGTTCCTTTCTTCAGTCTTTGTCTGCTGTAGAAAAACGTTAATCTACCTTTAGCTGGAGGAGCATTATGTTGAAACACACTGTCGTCACCGCATTGACCTTCGTACTCATGACCGCCGTCCTTCATGCCCCTGCCGTCGCTGCACCCAAGGTGCTGAAATTCTCCTGTCTTGAACCTGAAACCTCACTTGAGACCAAATTGCTTCGCGAATACTTTGTCAAGGATATTGAGGAGAATAGCAACGGACGCTACAAAATCGATATGTACCCAGGTTCATCGTTAGGCAACACGGATACCGTGGTTCAGGGATTGAATATGGGTACTATCCATCTGGCCTTCGATTCTGCCTCCAACCTTTCACAGTTTGCGCCAAAACTTGCCATTTTCGATCTACCGTATATGTTCACACGGGAAGAACTTGCCAAGGTGATGGATTCGCCCGCCGGTAATAAACTGAAGGCTGAGACGCGGAACTTCGGTGTACAAATCATTAATTTTATCGCAGCGTTTCAGCGGAATCTTATTTCACGCAAGCCTTTTCACACCGTGGCGGAAATGGAAGGTGCGAAGGCTCGTTCCACCAATTCCAAATGGCACATATTTGGCTTGCAGGCTCTTGGTTTTAAGCCCATCCCTATGGCCGCAGCAGAGATGCTGACCGGTATACAACAAGGAGTAGTCGACTGCATGGATATCGCCATCAGTGCGATGTATGGCTACCATGTCTATGACGTGGCAAAAAATATTATCCTGACTGACCAAACCAATATATGCACTACATTATTCACATCGGCGGAATGGTGGGACAGTCTGCCTCAAGCTGACAAACAAATTATAACTGAAGCTGCTAATGCCTACCGCACAGCCATCACCGAGGCTTTCAACCAGAGTCAGGCAAAATTTATACGTCTGTTGAAGGATGGCGGTTGTGATGTGTATACTCTGCCCGAATCAGAGCGCAATATCTGGCGTCAAAAGGTGTATAAGGAATACCAACACCTTCCTGAAGATATGCTTATATTGTTCAAAGAGTTACGTGCTGCGGCTGATGCCTGATAGAATACCATTCTATCATCTTTTTATGTACAGTCAGATGTCCCTTTTCGAGAATTTCAATCATTAAAAGACTGGAGTTGCTATGTTGAAACTTTCTTCACTTTTTGCTCTGACGGTTGCATTATTATGCGTCAGCATCAGTTCACCAGCTTTTTCCACCCCAAAAATTTTGAAGTTTTCCTGTCTTGATCCTGATACTTCACTGGAGACGCGTTTTCTCCGAGAGTATTTTGTCAAATATATTGAAGAAAAGAGCAATGGACGCTACAAAATCGATATGTACCCAGGTTCATCGTTAGGAAACACGGATACCGTGGTTCAAGGACTGAATATGGGTACTATCCATCTCGCCTTCGATTCTGCCTCCAACCTTTCACAGTTTGCTCCAAAACTAGCAATTTTTGACTTGCCTTATATGTTTAATCGTGATGAACTCTATAAAGTAATGTCTTCGCATGCAGGCCAAAAACTTAAAGACGAAACCCGCAAGTTCGGCGTACAAGTGTTGGACTTCATCGCTCCTTTCGAACGCAATCTTATTTCGCGAAAACCTTTTCGTTCTGTGGCAGAAATGGAAGGAGCGAAGGCTCGTTCCACCAACTCCAAATGGCATATCTTTGGATTGCAGGCATTAGGTTTTAAACCTATTCCCATGAATGCCGCTGAAATGTTGACCGGTATCCAACAAGGAGTAGTCGACTGTATGGATATCGCCATTACAGCTATGTACGGTTTTCATATATATGACGTGGCTAAGTACATTATTTTAACAGAACAGACAAATATTTGTACTACACTGTTCACTTCTGCGGACTGGTGGGATTCATTATCAAAAGAAGATAAAACACTCTTTGTTGAGGCCGCCAATACCTACCGTAGGGCCATCACTGAAGCGGTCTCAGCTAGCAACGCAAAACTGATAAAACTTCTTGAAGAAGGAGGCTGCGAAATTTATTCGCTACCTGAATCTGAACGAAATATTTGGCGTTCCAAAGTATATAAAGAATACGAAAATCTTCCTGAAGATATGCGTACACTATTTAAAGAACTGCGCGCTGCAGTTGATGCATAACGATACCATTTAACAAGAAAAGCAGTGAATAAGGAAAAGTTTGGAAACTCTTCCGGACTTTTCCTTGCTGCAAAAATATTATTTATCGAGCGTATCTTTCATAAAGAAAACATTTTTATATTATATTCATAGTGTATCAAAAATTTTTATGGATATATAATTAAACTTTTTATTTTTTAAAAATCGCTAAATACATTTGTAATTTTGCTAAAAAACAAAATTTTATAACTTATTATACATGACAAAAAATATTTTTAAAATTAAAAATAGTTTTTTTGTTTTGTTTTTATCCAATTTATGTGACAAGTTATAAAATGGTATTGCTTTTATTTTACCGCTGGCGCATCATAAAGCTACTTGCAACCTATCTATAGGTGCTTACTACTTTTCATATGTTACCATCACTGGGGGGGCACATGCTTTCCTTTACTCCGCAAGACGTAAATTTAAGTATCCCCTGTTATATCAAAAATACTTCTTGTTGCTGGGAACAAATCCTCAATATTGGACGCAAAGAAAAATATCCAAAAGGAGCAACTTTTTTTGAGTCTTCATATGGTCAAAACCGCTTTTTTTATGTAAAGTCAGGCCTTCTCTGTACTATCAACGAAAATGACCATGAAAAAATACATTTCTTTTTTGATAGTGGATCCTTACTCCGTGAAACTATTTTTCTTTCTAATTATACACTACCTCAAAATTATTATTATTATTGTATTAAAAATTTAATTATTTACAGTTTTGACGGCGCTCTACTTTTAGATAGACATTTTTATGCCAACTATCCAGAACTTATCATGAACTGTATGTTCTCCATTTCAATAAAAAGTCTAATGAGTCAACTCTTCTCAAATATTATCAGTCTCAAAAGTAAAGAAGCACAGGTTGCATTCTACATAGACCACATGTTTCGCTCTGCCCATGAGAGGGCGATGTTTATACCACCAATAAACCAGTCCCAACTGGCCAGCTTACTCGGACTACACAAAAATACTGTAAGTCGCATTATCAACAACCTGAAAAAAAAACGTCTGCTTGGATGTTATACTAAAACAAGGCTGGAAATTCTCGACGTGGAAGGAATTCGAAGACTATATCCTTCCTCTTTGGGAGAGATTTTTCCTTTTTAATTAGTAGTTACAAAAATTTTTACTATTGAAAGTGCTACCCTTGTTAATATCCGAGGATGACAAGCTAGAACGGTATCAATGCAGATCCTTGCCCGCTTTTACCTCTTTCATCGTTTCTCTCTTTCCAAACAAACGGGATATTCGAAAAGAGGGAAGATTACAAAAGGGTTTAATCCCATAAAACGGGCCGTACCGTGTTACGCTTCAATCCGGCCTCACCTCCTGCAGAGCGGATGAATGCTACGAACTCTTATCGTGACAAACTTATTTAATCAAACAAGCACTTGATCAAATCCGAAAGGCTGCCAACAGTATTAGCAAAGACTGTCCTACGACCGTGTAGGCATCGCCCATAACGCACACGAAATACAGCGCGTATGCCCCTGACAGCAAGCATCCGTACGCAATCAGGCTTTACCCATTATGCCTCTTAGAGGGAAAGACTGATATGCTCGCACAGTCACGTTCTATGTCAGCCCGGCAGACAGAAGGGCAGAAAAGTATGCGCTTGCTTGTGCGCGACACCTCGCTTCTCAATACGCCTCGCGAGCGGCAGTACGCCCTGAACGACTTCACCCATGTGGACTTTCTCATTTTCGAGACCATGAGCCGCCGCCCCATCGCCGCCGTGGAAGTAGACGGCTGGGCCTTCCACCGGCCAGGCAGTGTTCAGGCCGAACGGGACGCGCTGAAGAACGACATCTGCGCCCGCTGTGGCATACCGCTGCTCCGCTTCAGCACGACTGGCTCCAGAGAAAAGGAAGGGCTGCTTCATCTGCTCAAACCTCTTTACACCTGACAGAAAAACCGCTTTCCTGCGCCTTTCCGTATGGGAAGTTTTCCAACCTCCCCGCCGTGTTCCCGTCCCAATTTGAAGACGTTCTGCCATTCCTAAAAGAACGAGACCCGTTTGCACATCGGCGGGCGGGCCTCCTCAGGGGTTACGGAATAAGTATTAACTAAAATCAAGAGCGGTCTATTTATAAATCTGCTTTTTCGACTAATTTTCCTTGTTTTTCATATAGTTCAACATCTATATTCCCGTGTGTATCTGTTGCCATATATTTTCCCAATACTAAAATTAATGCCGACAAACTTTCTCGAAAATCATTAGAATTGCTTGATGTTACCGATACAACTTGCCATACTTTTTTTAAAAGTTCAAGATTTGTTTTTGAGAAACTATACACGTCTATAGACAACAAATGCGTATAAAAAAGTTTCACTTGTTTGGTAATGATCATATCCACCAGTCCCATATTTTGGTGTTGTATATGTGTATGGTATATATCCATATGGACCATATGTATATGTTGTATGCGTATCAACTCCGGCCTGTCCTGTAATTGGCACCATATGATTTATTGTTCTTGAGTGTGGCCCTCCAACTTTAAAGTATATAAATACAACATAATTAGCATCGTATACATCATCAACAATATTATATACATTATTTTTTAATGTACTTAATACACTATTATAAACAATATTGTAATCAAAAGATGTTTTATTTTTTCATAATCAAATACTATTTTATATTTATCATTAGTATTTTTAATTTGTTCATACTCTTGAGATGTCCTACCATCAACAAGAACATTAAATTTTGGAGAGCATCCTGAAGTACAGAAAACCATGAAAAAAAGAACTAATAACAGTATAATTTTTTCATTTTATAGTCATCTCTTCAAAAAAACAATTTTCTGGTGACAAGTTTTACTTGTCATTTTTATTATCTTATAATTATAGGATAATAGTCAAGTTTTTATCATCAATTTGTTTACTTTTTAAAGGTTGCACAGGTAAAAATGTTCAGCACCACGTTCCCCTGCACCTGCTTGTGTGTGACGCCCCGCTCTCAATGCTTTTTCCGTATGGAAAGTTCATCCTTGCTGCCGTGTTCTCCGTACCGATTTGAAGGCGTTCTGCCGTTCTTAAAAGAATAAGGCCCGTTCGCACATCGGCGGACGGGCCTCATCAGGTTGCAGTGAGTGGACGTTTACTTTACGGCGTCAAACTCGTCTTCGATTTCTTTGGAGGGCGCCTCGGTGGCGAGGCTCACGATGAGAATGGCGGCGCAGGCGACAAGGAAGGCCGGAAGCAGTTCATAGATACCCCAGATGCCGCCCAGGGGACGGACGAGATATTTCCAGGCGAAGACCATGACGCCGCCGGAGACCATGCCCGCCAGCGCACCCCACTTGTTGCAGCGCTTCCAAAACAGACTGAAGAGCATGACCGGGCCGAAGGCCGCACCAAATCCAGCCCAGGCGAAGGACACGATCTGGAAAATGGAGCTGTTGGGATCGCGGGCGATGAAAATGCCGACAATGGAAATAGTCAGCACGGCAAGGCGGGCCACAAGGATGGTCTTTCTGCTGGAAAGTTTGATGCCCAGCACGCCCTTGAGCAGGTTTTCCGAAACGCTGGAGGCCGCGGCCAGAAGCTGAGAATCCGCCGTGGACATGGTGCAGGCCAGAATGCCGGCAAGAACAAGACCGGCGAGCAGGGCGGGCAGGATACCGTAGGAGCTGAGCAGATGGCTGACCTGAATAATGAGTGCTTCGGCGGAGGAAGCGGACTGGAACTGGGGCACGGCGCCGACCTTGGACATGGCGTAACCGAGGACGCCGATGAAAATGGCGCAGCCCATGGCGATGACAACCCAGGTAGTGGCGATGCGCCGGGACAGCGCGACTTCGTCTCCGTGGCGTATGGCCATGAAGCGGAGCAGGATGTGCGGCATACCAAAGTAGCCGAGGCCCCAAGCCATGGTGGAGGCGATGGTCAGCGGCCCGTATTCGGTCACTTCGCCGGTGAGGATATTGGCCGTGCTGTTCAGGGAGAGATAACCGTTCACTTCCTGGGCGGCGCTTTCGATGGCACTCCAGCCTCCGGCGACTTCAACGCCGAAGCCGATGATGATGAGCAGTGCCAGCGACATGACGATGGACTGGATAAGGTCGGTCATGGACGCGGCCAGAAAACCGCCCAGCGCGGTATAGCCCACGATGACCACGGCGCCCAGGATCATGCCGGTCATGTACTCGATATCGAACATGGAGGAGAAGAGCTTGCCGCAGGCGGCGAAGCCCGACGCAGTGTACGGGATGAAGAAGACGATGATCACCAGCGCGGACATGCCGAGGAGCAGGTTGCTTTTGTCGTGGAAGCGGCGGGCGAAGAAGTCAGGGATGGTGATGGCGTCGATGCGTTCGCTGTAATGGCGGAGACGCTGGGCGAGGATGAGCCAGTTGACGTAGGTGCCGAGAGCCAGCCCGAAGGAAGTCCAGAAAGTATCCGCAATGCCGCAGAAGAAGGTCAGTCCGGGAATGCCCATGAGCAGCCAGGAAGACATATCCGAGGCTTCGGCGCTCATGGCGGTGACCACAGGGCCGAGCTTGCGTCCGCCGAGATAGAAGTCGTGGGCGTTCTCGTTCCGTCTGGCGCAGACGAAACCGATGACGAGCATGAAGGCAAGATAGAGGACAACGGCGAGATAGATGAAAATCTGATAGTTATTCACGGTAAAAACCTGATGCGTAAAAGGAAAAATCGAGAGAGTCTCGAAGGGAAGCGAGCCGGATTCAGGAACGGATCAGAACGCAGGGGCGTCCCATGGCGGGATCAGACCCCCGGGGGCCGAGATGAGAGAGGCGTACAGATCCATGACAAGGTCCTGAAAAAGGCTTGGACGCGCTTGAGGCGTCCTGCTGCAAGGCAGTATACGGATCTTTCCAAAAAAGTAAAATCAAAAATACGGCGTTCCGGCGGCGCCGGGTGTGAGCATACGGCGCACTTTTCCGCAAATAGCGCAGCAACGATGCCTTTCAGGAAGCGAACCGAAACGCGACGCGAAAAACAACATCTTTGTCAAGATGTAACGAAACCTTCTTTTTCCTGCCGGCCAAGATGCAGCGGGGCGTCAGTTCCGGTCTATGGTGCGTTCGATGCAGGCGCAGGCGTTGTGACCGTGTATGGACTCTTCACTTTCCACTTCAACGCGGAACCAGGTCACATGGGTCTGCGATTCGAGCCGGACGGCCACATTGCGCACCACGTCTTCCACGAACACAGCGTTTTCGTAGGCGTGTTCCGTCACAAATTTTTCATCGGGGCGCTTGAGCAGTGTGTAGATGGGGGACGAGCCGGAGGCTTCGGCGATATCGATGAAGCCTTCCAGCCACTCGAAACGGGCCATACGCACGGCCAGCCGTACCGTGGCACGCTGCCCGTGGGCTCCGGCGCAGCTGATGGCCTTGGAGCACGGGCAGACCGTGGTCACGGGAATTTCAAGTTCCAGCAGAATATGCGGGCGCTTTTCCCCTTCCTCCATTTCGCCGGTGAGACGGCAGGTATAGCGGACGGGCGCTTCCTGACCGGACACCGGTGCCCTGCGCGTAAGAAAATAGGGAAAATGGAAACTCGCGTAAGCGCGATGAGCGTGAAGACGCTGGAGGACGTCGCCGAGCAGACGCTTCAGGGAAGGATAATCCAGCATCTCGCCGCTGTCTTTACGCCAGTGTTCGAGAGCCTCAATGAAACGGCTCATATGTGTGCCCTTGTATGCGGCGGGCAGGTCTACGCCCATATCCACGCTGGCCACGGTATGCTGACTGCCCCTGTCACGATCCTTGACCACCAGAGGAAGTTCGATGTGCTTCACGCCTACGCAGTCGATAGCCAGGGCTACATCGGCGGGAGCGCTTTGCACATCCTGAAGAGGCTTGCCGGAAGAAAGACTCATGGACGCGCCTCGCGGACGTGGGTGAAATGGTGCTCCGGTGCGGCTTCGATGGCCGTCAAAGAGCAGGAGCTTTGAAGCACGCCCCGTGAGGAGCGCAGTCTGTCGGCAAGCCGAGTCACTTCAGCACAGGGGCCTCGCAGAGCCAGCGTTTCCAGACAGTGATGTTCGTCCATGTGGACGTGCAGAGAGGCGATGACCATGCCGTGGGCTTCGTGCTGGAGCGCAGTGAGCCGCCCGGGAAGGTCGTTCTCGTGATGGTCATAGACCAGGGTGAGTACGCCCGCCACGGGAGCATCGGGAGCGGAAGTGATCTTTTCCGCCAGTTCGCGGCGCAAAGCGTGCCGCAATGCCTCGGAACGATTGGTGAAGCCCCTTTCCTGGCTCAGTTCATCGAAGGCCGCCAGAAGATCGCGCTCCAGAGAAACACCGAATCGAACAAGATCGCTCATGACCGGCTCCATAGGAAAAAAAGAAGGGCGCAGGGCGAACCGCCTGAACAAGCCCGCTTTTCGTTTTTCGTTCGCATACGTCAGACGAAGCATACGTTTTTTTACGGGACTTGGAAAGAGTGCGGCAAAGCCTGGCCCCCGACAGGGAATGCAAAAAGATATATCACACCTGTGCCTGTGCGTTTTCAGCTTCCGGGAAGAAAAATAAAAAAGGACGGTTCTCTCCGCATTAAAAGGAACCGTCCTTACCCCCATCCGTTAATAAATTTGTAGGATTTTATACTAAGGAACTGTTTATATCTGCCCTTTAGTTTTTGACAATACTTTTAATTTTTGAAGTTTTTCTTTATACATGAGTGCTTTTTCAGTGTATCTATGTTTATATATAAAATTTTTACATATTCTATATTTCCAGTAATTAATAAAAGTAATCATTTTATTATTTAACAAATTGGAAAATTCTTTTTTTAATTTTATTCCAGTTTGTATTCTTTCCACATCAATATTCATAATATTAAGAAGTTCAGCCGTTTCATAAGGTTCCTCTCTGTCTTTTTTAAGAGCATTTTTCAACCATGTTCTAGATCGTTCAATTTCTTTTTGAAGATTTACATTGGCTTCAGTCCAGTCAATATCCTGAAAAAGAATCTCTTTCTTTCTATTAAATTCCGAGGCATCATAAAGAAATCGATTCATCATGCCAGTAACGAGAAAAAGAGTCTTAAAACGGTTTAGTTCGCAGTCATCATTTTTTATAGTAATAAACTTCTTATTAAATATAGTTGCAAAACATGATCCATGAAAACTATCAGTTATCAATATATTACAATTTTTAATATAATAAAGCCAACTTTCAACAGATGAGTTTCCTGCTATATCTATAGATTTTGTATTATAATATTTTTCAACATCTTCTACAATATCCATCTTGGCTTTATTTGGGCAAAGAAAATAATAGGCAATAAAATTTTTTTCTGTTCGAAATGAATCATCAGCCAGCTTTTCATAGAAATTTTTGTCAAGGAGAAAAACAGGATCGAGTACTTGAGTACCTTCAATTCCAAATTCTTCATTCAAATATGTAACACCCTCATTTTCACGAACAGAGATCGCGTCAAATCTTGAAAGCCAGAGCTTTCTTAAGCGCAGTTGTTCTTCTGGCCCTTCAAAGGAAACTTCCGGTCCAAACGAGGTGGCATAGCTTATTTTTCTGTTTTTTCCATCCACAAAATTTAAAAACATATGTCCATATGGCCATATTCTAAAATCCCATCTCCAAAGTTGATCGCTGCCGACCACGAAAATCCCATACTCGTCATTGAGCGAAGCGAGTGTCTCCTCATTAACCCGCCTAGTTAGGCTAAGCCTTTTTTCTGCAAACTTTCTACCTAAGCCATAATCCTTGTATACGTCTACAGGAGTAAAATTGATCGCCTGGCAATGGTAGCCCAAGGCTGTTATCGCTTTATTGAGTGCATAGTTCGTAAGAATTGCTCCTCGATTACAGTTCCAGATCCATCCTAGTACTGCGACATCATAGGTATGATTCTCAATTCTTGATAGAGTTTCATTAAAACCAAGATCGTCAATCTGTTTATTGAAAATATCTATATCCTTGTGCTGTGGAAAATTTCCAGATAGACCTCCGTTGTGTGACACAGCTTTACGCGTAGACAATTTTTTATGGATTCGGCATCTTTTTTTAAAGGATTGTACGATACCTTCCCCTTTGGCTGTGTTCGTGAGGACACAACTCGTCCCCTGGCTATCGTCAAGATGCGGAAAATGCTTTCCAATACCCCAAAAATCACCAATAGAAATATCTCCCTGCCTATGCAAAGCATGATATCGACAGTGGCTGCAGGGTTCATTTTTTAGCAAGCCAAGTCCATATGCCTTCATAAACAAAGTCAAGAAGTTCTCTTCGGGATGCTTCTCTGTGGTAATTACTGTATAAGAAGATGTCCACCCCCTGATTTTGCTTCGGAAATTGACTGACGTAATCTTTTCACCGGCACAGTTATCTTCCAGAAATTTCCTGTAGATTTTAGGAGAGGATATCGTGGCACAAAAAAGATCAACGAGCAGAAGGTTCTCGTAATCCTTCTGCAAAAAGCTTCTGAGGCCAGCGACTTGGCAGGGCACACCAGAGAAAACGATGAATGCGCCCTTTTGCAAAAGCTCCTTGATGGTTCTATAAAAATCTTCTGCAACAAAACTCTGTACATATTTCGAACGTCGCAGTTTATCAAGGTCGTGCAGATTATTGATCAGGATATGATGGACGTTCCAGGAACCGTCAAACGCCGCTCCCGCAATGTATATCTCTTCCCCCTTGTATCGACCGTACCATTCTTCGACAATGAGACTGAAGGCTCCACCCGACGAAGACACATAGCGTAGGTCATTATCTGCCTGCACTGCAAAGCATTTTTGCTTGCCAATCTGAAACGGTACTGTCGTCATTTCCGGGCAAATCTTTTCGCACAGTTCGCAGTTAGTGCATTTTTCCGTATCAATAACAGGATGATAGTAGCCAGCCTCGTTCTCCCGCATGGTGATTGCGCGGGCAGGACAGCCGTTGGCACAGGCCGCGCAGCCTGTACAGCTCTTGAATTCGGAAACTATCATTTCATTCTCCCGTGCAATATAGCTGTTAGAAGAATACTACGCTCACCAATAAGGCGTCCTTCATCGCCAGACACTCTGTTGACGAACAGGGGTGCCAAGAGCAGGTAGCCAGTTTTAATCTGTTGAAATAATTAAATTTTTATAAACGAAGACTGTTAATGAAAAAAGGGGATCTGAGAGACACTGACTTTTATAATGACAAATGTTTGAAATTATGCTATCCTTCAAAAAAAAACGGAGGATACCGAGATGCATTGCCGGAAATGTGGTTCTGAGGCATTTGTTAAAAATGGGTTTGTCGCTGGAGTTCAACGTTATAAATGTAAGGAATGTGGATTCCAGTTTACGCGGGAAAC